>CANRKJ010000025.1 GCA_947631185.1 uncultured Clostridia bacterium
AAGCCAAGTAAAAAACCAGCTCCAAAAAATGAAGTAGAAGAAGATGACGATATATTTGGAGACGACTTTGATTTTGAGGATGAAGAAGAAACAAAGTCAAGTAAAAAAACAGCTCCAAAAAATGAAGTAGAAGAAGATGACGATATATTTGGAGACGACTTTGATTTTGAAGACGAAGAAGAAACAAAGCCAAGTAAAAAACCAGCTCCAAAAAATGAAGTAGAAGAAGATGACGATATATTTGGAGACGACTTTGATTTTGAGGATGAAGAAGAAGAAAAACCAAATAAAATAGCAGGAAAAGAAAATTCAGATGATACCTTTGGTACAATACCAGGGATAGACGAATTGGATGATATAGATGATGATAATGATATAGAATCTAATAAAAATAATACTTTGAATGATGAAGAAGATGATTTAGGTATAATTCCAGGATTAGATGAATTAGACGATATAGATGATGACATTAAAAGTTCAAAAATAAAAGAGAATACTGGAAAAGATAATAAATCATTAAACAAAAAAGAAGATGATGTATATGATAGTCTAAATAACATAGATGAATTAGACGATTTTGATGACTTTGATAATTTTGAAGATGATGAAGAATTATCAGAAACTTCAAATAATAATGCTCAAGAAGGTAAAAAATCTAACACTTCTAAAAATAATTTTAATGAAAGTAACAAAGAAGATTCAATAGAAGAAGATGAAGATTTATTTGAAGAAACTGGAAATATATCTAGTTTAGATGATATAGATGATGATGATATGTTCGATATTGATTCTGATGATGATATAGATTCAAATTCAGGTGATAATTCAGTAGAGAGTATAAAACCTAAAATAAATTATTCGATGTCTGAGCTAAATAAATTATTAACTAAAGATAAAAAAATAGTTAACTTTATTGGAACTTCTAAAAATGGAACGTCATTTTTAGTTAATAACTTAGCAAAATTATTTTCTTCAATAGGAGTAAATACAGCTATATTAGATTTAACTAAAAATAGAAATTCATATTATGTTTATACAAATAGTGATGAAAAATTAGTGGATTTAGCACGTACTTGTTTTGATAAGTTAGAAAAAGGATATGCAGAGGGTATAAGAGCAGATAAAAATTTAACAATTTATACTACTTTACCAAATAATACAAAGAAATATGAGAATTCTGAGACTATTCTTTCAACTTTAGTTCAAAATCATACTTTAATTTTATTGGATTGTGATTATGATACTGACTTTTCATATTTTGCTATGTGTCAAGAATTATATTTGGTACAGAGTATGGATATACTAACAATGCAACCCCTAGCAACATTTTTAAGAGAATTGCAATTAAAAAATATATTAGAACCAGAAAAACTTAGAGTGGTTATAAATAAAGAAATAAAAGTAAGAGATTTAACTCCAAAAGTTATTATTAGAGCTTTATCTAGATACAAAAATCCAGATATATCAGTAGGACCTGTTACTTTATTTAATAATGAATTAGTTCAAGCTTGTAGTATTCCGTTTGAAGATAATACTTATTCAAAATATTTAGAATCCATGGTAAACTGTGAAATTTCTTTAAGTGGATATTCAAAAGCTTTTATGGCAAAATTAAAAAATTTAGGAGAAATGGTATATCCGTTAAATAGTAGACCATCTTATTCAAGTACACCTATTACACAAGATTATAGTGCTTCAAATAATTTTTCAAATAATATGAACAAAACTTTAAAACAAATGAAGAAAAAATTCTAATATTAAAGAGGTGAAAAATTTGTCTTTTGTATTATTTATAATTACATTAATTTTAATTGGTTTAATAATAATTTTAATTGTATTTAATCGTGTAATTAAACAAAAATTGTCTGAAATTGAAAGAATTAATAAAAATGTTAAAAAAAGGATTTCAACAGTAAGAGATTTTTTGAAGATTGCAGGCGAAGAAATTTCTGTAGATGAAAAATTAAGAAAAATCAATGAAATTATAATGGAAACATATGATATAAAATATTCAACTATAGTAGTTTTTGATGGTGCTGAATATGTAATAAGAACATCAAATGTTGATCCAAAACATTATGATGTTTTAGCTAATTTGCATAATGAAGAAATATTTCAAGATAGTGTTGCTTCAGCTACACCAAAATATGTAACAATAGATAATGATAATGAAAAATTACCATATCAAAAAGTTGAATTAGGAAGAGCAAAGTCAGCTATGTTTTTCCCACTTTATATAGATAATGTTTATATTGGTTATTGGATTATTGAAAGCGGAAAAATGCATGCTTTTGAAGATTTGGATACTACAGTTATAGAAGTAGTGAAAGATGATATTATTTCATTACTTCAAACAGTATCATATCAAGATACAATTGAAAATATAGTAAGAGTAGATCAATTCACAGGTTTAAAATCAGCAGAATATTTATTTGGAGAAGGAAAGAAAATTATTGATTCATATGATACTTCAGCTGTTTGTATGTTTAGAATTGCAAATATAGAAGAAATAAATGAAACCACTAGTAGAAGTATTGGAAATGAAATTATAACAGAGGTTAGTAAGATTGTAGAATCTAAAATGTCAGATAATTATATTTTTGTAAGATATATGGGACCAAAATTTTTAATTGTTTTTTCAGGTGTTGAAGAAGGTAGTTTAGAAGAATTTGTATCAGATATTAAACAAGAATTAGAAGAATTGGAAATTATTGAAGATGATGGTGAATATGAGTATACAGCAACACCTAGAATGAATTTTGTTATTTCAACATATTATAAAGGAACAGCTCTTGAAAACTTAACAAAAAAATTGGAAGAATATATTGACTCAGCTCCAAAAAGCGAAAATCAAATTAATTATATATAGGAGGTAAGTATGGCTAGTGATAAAACAATGAGTTTTAATGTAGAAAAGGATAAAACTTCAAAAACTAAAGAAATTTTAAAAGAAGTATATAAAGCATTAGTAGAAAAAGGATATAATCCAATAAATCAAATAGTGGGATATATATTATCTGGTGATCCAACATATATTACGAGTCATAATGACGCCAGAAATCTCATAAGAAAAGTGGAGAGAGATGAATTATTGGAAAATATGGTTAAGTTTTATATTGGATTAGAGGAATAATGAGAACATTAGGAATTGATTATGGAGATAGTAGAGTTGGAATTGCAATAACAGATGCATTGGGCTATACTGCTCAGGGATTAGAAACAATTACACATAATGGAAATGATAAAATATTATTAAAAAGGTTAGATGAAATATTGTCATTGTATGATATAGATACAATTGTTGTGGGTATGCCATATAATATGGATGGTACTAAAACTATAAGAGCTGAAGTAACTGAAAAATTTATACACAAATTAAAATGTAAATATAATAAATTAAAAATAGTTACTATAGATGAAAGACTAACAACAGTGGCCGCGCATAAAACAATGAATTTCTTAGATGTTAATAAGAAAAAAAAGCGAAGTATTGTTGATACAATTTCTGCTGTATATATTTTAGAAATGTATATTAATAAAAAAATATAAATTATATTGAAATTATTTTTATTATAATATATAGTAATTAATAATTAAATCGATTTTAATATTATTTTTATAGATAAATTTTTTGAAAGGAGAAATAGATTAATGGATGATGATTTAGATTTTGACGAGGATAGCAATATCATAATATTAAATGATGAAAATGGAAATGAAATTAAATTTGAATTTTTGGATTTAATTCCATTAGATGATGAAGAATACGTTGTTTTACTTCCTGTTATAGAAGAAGGCGAGGAAGATGATGGAGAAGTAGTTATATTAAAACTAGAAGAATCAGATTCTGATACAGAAGAATCTTATGTTAGTGTTGATAATGAAGAAACACTTAACAAGGTTTTTCAAATTTTTAAAGAAAAATTTAAGGATGAATTTAATTTTGAAGATTAAAAAAAGACCTATTTGAGGTAAATTTACAAAAAGTTTGCTTCAATGGGTCTTTTTTATTCATTAGGAAAGTCCTCTGTAGAAAAGCATTATACATAATTTTTGTCAAACTTTATACATAAAAATTTAACATTGACTTTGCAATATATTTTAATAATATGACATAAGAAAAAGTACACTAATTATGAATTATTTTATATCATATTTACTTTGGTAAAAAATACTAATATATTTTTATATATAGGTATATTGAATTTTGATTTTTTATATGTTAAAATTGTCGATATAGGGAGGGATACAAATGACAAGTTATTTAATTACAATATTTGGAATTATTTTTTGGTTTTTTAGAATACTTATTACTTATTTTGCAACAACTGGTCAAAGTTTTATATGTCAGCCATTAAATGTTACATTTGAAATCGCTGTTTTATTCCTTACTGTTCCATGTTTTGTTTTAATTTTAAAAAGAAGTTTGGTTGGTGCCACTTTTTATTTAGGTATATATGGAGCTTATTTTGGAACAGCTTTATATAATACATTTTTAAATTATGGAATCGATGAAAATGGTATTGGAATGGTTAGTGGAGTAAATTTAATAGTTTCTGTTATAGGAATTATAATACCTTTATTAACATTTCTTGATATTTTATTTAATAAAAATAGAAAAAATATATTAAAAGATAAGGAATCTGATTGGTATTATAAAAACGATAAGTATGATAGAGAATTTGATGAAAGAGCAGATAGAAATCAATATAAAATAAGATAATATAAAATAAAAAAGAATGATTCAAGATTGAATCATTCTTTTTTATTTTATAGGAAATTAATCCTTTCCTATTTGTTCTTTTTGGAAAGAGTTCTAAATTCCTAGTTTGCAAATTTTTATTGTTTTTTTTATTATCATAAAGTATAATGTTTATAAAAAGTTTGCTTTGTATAACTTAGTATGTCAAGTAAATAATTACAGGAATATTAGTATTAGTGTCGAAAAGTGAGGATTAGAAATGGAAGAATATTTAGACTTTGCAAAAGATATTGCATATCAAGCAGGTAAAATAATGATTAAATACTTTAATCAAAATAATGGTGCTAGTTATAAAGGAGATAAAACAATTGTAACTATTGCTGATACAGAAATTAATTCATATTTAATTAAAAGAGTAAAAGAAAAATATCCTGAACATAGTGTAGATGGCGAAGAAGAACAATTTGGTAAAAGTAATTTTGTGTGGGTATGTGATCCAGTTGATGGAACAGCTATGTATGCTAGACATATACCGGTAGCGGTATTTTCCTTAGCATTAGTAATTGATGGCGTTCCAAATGTTGGAGTAGTTTATGATCCTTTTACAGATAGTTTATATACAGCTATCAAAGGAAAAGGTGCTTATAAAAATAATGAAAAAATATCTGTAAATGATTATACTATAGATGATATGAAAACAGTATGTCATTATGATTTATGGCCTGAAGCAGAGTATAATATATCTAATGTAATACAAGAGTTAGAACATAAGGCTTATTTTGTTGGAATAGGAAGTGTTATAAGAGCTTGTATGTGTGTTGCTTCTGGAGATTTTACACTTGCAATTTTTCCAGGTACTAAACATAAAAATTGTGATATTGCAGCAGCTAAAGTAATAGTTGAAGAAGCTGGCGGAAAAGTAACTGATTTATTTGGAAATGAACAAAGATATGACCAAAGCATAAACGGTGCAATAATAAGTAATGGAAAAGTACATGATGAAACTGTTAATACAATAAAAAAATATCTTATTGAGGAGTAGATTATGGATAAATATATAATAGTTACAACATTATGTGATAAAGAAAAAATAGCAAATAAAATAATAGATACATTACTTGAAAAAAGATTAGTAGCTGGAAGTCAAGTTATTAAAGTTAATTCTAAATATTGTTGGAATAATAAATTAGAAGAATGTAGTGAATACAAATTAGAGTTTAGAACAAAAGAGAGCAAATTTACTGAAATCGAGAACGAAATAAAGAAAATACATAATTATGAAGTTGCTGAAATTTCAAGTTTTGAAATAAAAAATGCAAGTAAAGAATTTTTATATTGGATAGATGAAAATATAAAATAAAGGAAGTGATTTAAATGAATAACCAACAAAATTTAACAAACATCAACTGGTATCCTGGACATATGGCTAAGACAAAGAAAGAAATAATTAATTCTATGCAATTAATTGATGTGGTAATAGAAATATTAGATGCTAGAATTCCTTTGGCTAGTAGAAATCCAGATATTCAGAATATAACAAAAAATAAAAAGAAAATAATTCTTTTAAATAAAATAGATTTAGCAAATGAAGTTCAAACTCAAAGATGGAAAGAATATTTTTCGAAAGAAGCTGATTATTGTTTATTAACAGATAGCAATTCTGGAAAAGGTATTAATCAAGTTTTAAAGAAAATTGAAGAACTTATGGAAGAAGATAAGAAAAAAGCAGCTTTAAGAGGAAGAATAAATAAAACAACTAGGGTTATGATTTTAGGAATTCCCAATGTTGGTAAGTCTTCTTTCATAAATAGAGTAGCAAAAAAGAATAAGTTGGATGTTGCTAATCGTCCTGGTGTTACTCGTAAAAATCAATGGATTAGGATTGGAAAAAATCAGGAATTATTAGACACACCAGGAGTTTTATGGCCTAAATTTGAAAATGATGAAGTTTCTTTAAATTTAGCTTTTACTGGTACTATTAAAGACGATATTTTGCAAATTACAGAGATTACTTATGAATTACTAAAAAAATTAGAAAAATCATATAAGTTGAATTTATTTGAAAGATATAAAATAACAGATGAAGAATGGAATGAAATTAAAGATTTACAAAATCCTATTTATGAATTAATGAAATTAATTGCTAGAAAAAGAGGAGCTTTAGTTTCAGGTGGAAAAGAGGATATAGAAAAAGTTTCTAGAATGATTTTAGATGATTTTAGAAGTGGAAAAATTGGAAAAATAACATTAGAAGAGGTTTAAGAATATGGATTTATTTGAAAGAGAAAAAGAAGTATTAGATGTAAAAATGTTGTCACCACTTGTTTGGGCATATATTGGAGATAGTGTATATGAATTATTTATAAGAACTCATCTTGTAAATTTTTCAAATGCAAAGCCACATAAATTACATATAGAAACTATAAAATTTGTTAAAGCAGAAAGTCAAGCAAAAATTTTAAATAAAATTTGGGATAATTTAACAGAAGAGGAGCAGGGAATATTTAAAAGGGGAAGAAATACAGAAAATCATCATCTTCCTAAAAATGGAAATGTAGCTGATTATAGCCATGCAACTGGCTTTGAAGCTCTAATTGGATATTTATATTTATCAAAGCAAGATGAAAGATTGAAAGAAATATTAAAATTATGTTGTAGTTAGAAATAAATATTTTTATGAAAAAAAGAGGAGTGATGTAAATGATATCTTTAATA
Organism: uncultured Clostridia bacterium; assembly: GCA_947631185.1. Lineage (GTDB taxonomy): Bacteria > Bacillota > Clostridia > TANB77 > CAG-508 > Scatovivens. The sequence continues at coordinate 7,418 of CANRKJ010000025.1, forward strand.
GCTATTAATATTGGTAAAAAAGTAATGCTAAAATTGAGTATTGACTAAAATAAAAAATTATGGTATAAATAAATAGCTGTTTGAATATATATGGCCCCTTGGTCAAGCGGTTAAGACGCCACCCTCTCAAGGTGGAATCATGGGTTCGATTCCCGTAGGGGTCACCATTTTAGATGAAAAAGTTAACCCTTTTCATCTTCTTTTATTATCTTGAATTATTTTAAAAATTATAATATTATATTGACGATTAGATAAATAGTAATTTGTAGAATATTAGGAGAAAAAATGTTAGAAATAAGACAAGAAAATAAAAATGATTATGAACAAGTATATAATGTTGTAAAAACAGCTTTTGAGAATGCTGAACATAGCGATGGAAATGAACAAGATTTAGTTAACGATTTAAGAAAAAGCGATAGCTTTATTCCTGAACTTTCTTTAGTAGCTGTTAAAGATAATAAAATTGTAGGACATATTTTATTTACTAAAATAAAAATAGGAAAATATGAGGAATTAGCTTTAGCTCCACTTGCAGTATTACCAAAATATCAAAGACAAGGAATAGGAAAAAAGTTAATTGAAACTGGACATAAAATTGCAAAAGAATTAGGATATAATTATTCTATTGTATTAGGAAGTGAAAAGTATTATCCAAAGTTTGGTTATACTTCAGCAATAGACTATGGAATAAAAGCACCTTTTGAAGTTCCAAATGAAAATTTTATGGCTATAAAATTAAAAGATACAGAAGTAGAAATAAAGGGTACTGTTCAATATGCAAAAGAATTTGGAATATAAAGTAAAGAAAGTCATACAAATTACAAGTAAAAAAATAAAGGAATTTAATTATGGAAGAAAAAATATTTTATGATAGTGATAACAATATTAAATTATTCGGAATACTTAATAAATCTAATAATGATAAAATTATTATAATGTGTCACGGAATTAGGGGAAATAAAGAAGAATGTGGTAGTTTTACATATTTAGCGGAAAAACTACATCAAGAAGGATATAGTTCTTTCAGATTTGATTTTAATGGACATGGAGAGAGTAGTGGAAAAGATTTTGAAATGACAATTTCCAAAGAAATATCAGATCTTAAGAATACAATTAATATGCTTATAGAAAAAGGTTATAAAGAATTTGTATTATTAGGTGGAAGTTTTGGAGCTAGTATTGTCTCATTATTTCCATATAACGAATTTGATAACATAAAGGGTATCGTATTGTGGTATGGAGCTCTTAATTATGATTACATCAAATATGGAAACTTATTTACAGAGGAAAACAAAAAAGTTGCAGAGAATAATGGATTTTATATTTCAAAAAGTATAAATAGTGGAAAAGATTTTAAATTAGGATTGCAATTATTTAATGAAATAGATAGGTATAAACCTTATGAAGAATTACAAAAATGTGATTTACCAAAATTATTTGTACATGGAGAAATAGATAGTGCTGTTCCATATAAATTATCAAAAGAAGTAGCAGAAATGTGTACTAATGCAAAATTTGAACTTATAGAAAATGGAGAGCATACATTTCAAAATTCAAAAGAAGCAATAGAAAAAGCTGTTGATGTAACAATAAAGTTTATAAAAGAAACAATGTAGACAAAGGGACGGAGCTTTTAGACAAAGGGACGGAGCTTTTGTCTAGCGAAAAAGTGTCAATAATTAAAAATATAAGGAGTGAAAAATAATGGGAATATTTGATAAATTAAAAAAAGGAAAAAAGACAGAAGAAAAAAATCAAAATGAGATTTCTACACAGGGGTGGGATGCTATTACAGAGGAGGCAGAAAGGATATATTTAGGGCAAAAAAATCCAAAACATTATGGAGCTTTAATTAAATGGAGATTAGGAGGACCAGACCCACTTGATGGAATAAGTGTATATGATGGTGGAGATTATTGGCATTTCGTAACTTATGGATTATCAGAACTTTATGAAAAAGAAAGTGAAGATAAAGAGTGGAGTGGTTACGGAATGGAATTTACTTTCAAATTGAAGAAAGATAACTACGAAAATGAAGAAATGGAAATTAAATGTATTTGTGGCTTATTACAACAAATTGCAAAAATTACATTTAATAATGGTGAAATATTTAATCCATATGAATATTTGTATACAGGACAAACCACAGGAATAGATTCAAAACAAATATCTAATATTACTGGATTTATTACTATACCAGACACGAAATTCCAAACACTTAATACAGAAAATGGAAGAGTAGATTTTGTTGAATTTATTGGAGTAACAGATGCAGAGCTAAAAGCATTAAAAAATAAAGAAATAACGGTAAAAGAATTATACGAAAAAATTGGCTCTGATATAACAAATTATAACAGACAATCAGTTATATAAATTTTGCAATACAAATATAAAAAATGCTTAAATTTAGGCAAGAACTCCCTATCTATCAGGGTAGAGGCAATCATTGGGCGCCCGCAAAATTCACATTTGAATTTATAACCAAGAATATGTAGGGGCGCTTATTGGGCGCCCGTAAAATTCACATTTATATTTATAACAAAAAATATGTAGGGGCGTTCATCGGACGCCCTCAAATTGATATAATCTTTATATAATTCTACTAATCGTTGATTTCCTCACAATAACAAAGTTGTGTGAGTAATTTGATTTTGAATCATTTAAAAGAAAAGAAGGATTCAATGATGTAGAAGTTATTTAGGAATTGACTAATACGAAATTATATAAATGTAAAAATGCAAGTAATACTGAATTAAAAAAGAAATATCATATTGGATTAGGGAATCGAAAAGGAGGAAAAGCGGACAATTCGATGAATTGTCCGCTTTTCTTAATTTTTAATTTGTGATAATTTTTTTCTTATACCAATTATCTTATTTTTATAATTATTTATACTAATTTGATAATTTCTTATTTGTTGTCTATATAAGTTTTCTAATTCCTCTTTCTGAGCATTAGTCAAATCTTTTGTTAATTTATAGGCATTTTCCTTATTAATTCCAATTTTTTCAAAATCATTCTGAATTTTTAATAGAATTGCTTTCTCTGGGTCTTGTTCAAATTTAAAAAAGGTGTTATTATTTCTGTTATTTTTATTACTATTTGTTGTTTCTGTTATATATTTAACATTATCTTTTTTAAATATATTTTTTATAAAATTTACTATTTTAGAAAGTAAACTATAATTATTAGTAATTTCCAGATTTGTATTATTTGAACTCATCATAATACTATCACCCCACTTTAATCATTATCATCTAAAGAGTGTTGATCTTTTGGTAATTGTTCTTCATATTCTTCGGATAATTTTTTTGCCTGTGCCTCTGTATTTCTTACTTCTACGCGCCTTGTTGCATATCTTATCATTCTTTCCAAAAATTCATTTCCACCACTAGCTTCATGAACCATTTTTTCATAAGCATCATCTCTTGGTTGATATATAGACTTTTGCTCTTTTATTCTTTCTAACATCTTTTCTCTATCTAGTCCACCATGAGCTTTTAGAATTTCTTTTATTACTTTAACTGGAACAAATCCTGCAACTCCACCTTCAGATTCTGCAAAATCTTTCAAGTTTCCTGTTTCCCAATCAGTAATTTGACCTATCTCATATTCTTCATAAGCCTCTAATCCATCTTCTCGAGGAGTACAATAATTAAAACTTGATGCTTGAATTGAATATTCTGTTCCATCTTTACATACTGCTATAGGTCGTTTTTCACCTAATGCTTGTGGTATAGAATCTTTTATAAATTGTTCAAAAGAATAATCTATATTTTGTTCAACTGCTGGTTTTACTGATTCTGGAAGTGATTTTATTATTTCTTCTACTTTATCATAAGCATATCTATATTCAGTATGAATATTAAACATATTTTGTAATTTTTCTTTTTTAGAGCCATCTATTACTGTTTTTCCATTTGGTAATTTTCTTTTTGCCACTTCACTTTGAGCTCCTGCATCTGCCATACATAATTGTAATAACATGTGATAATCATACTTAGTTGCATCATACAAAGGACTATATTTGCCAGACACCATTTTGGTTTTTACTTCTTCCATATCGACAGGAATTGAAATAGGACCATCTTTAGTTCTAAAATCTGGCTCTTTTCCATGTGCAAGTGTATAAACAATATCTCTAATTTGATCTTTATTATATCCCATTGCTTCAAAATCATATTTATTTTCTATTATTTTTTCAGCTATTGTATCTTTATCAATTTGCCTAACAAATTCGTGGTTTTGCATATATGGAGGCAAATCTGATTTATAACTAATAAAATCATCATGATGGGCAATGTAAAAACTTAATTGTGCAATTTCTTCTTCGCTATAACCTAATCTTTTTAATACAGGTTTTGCTACATCAGCAGAATGCTGTGCATGACCATAAAATACCTGTTGACCTGTTTTTGGATTAAATGATGCAACATCGGGTTTACCAATATCGTGGAAGAATGCTGCAACTCTCATTTTTATAAAATCATCTTGGCTTAGATGTTTTCTATCAATTCCCTCTACTGTTCTCAAAGTGTGTTCCCATAAATCATAACAATGATGAGAATTATTTTGCTCAAAACCTACCATTCTTGCAACCTCAGGACCAAATTGTTTTTCTAATTTCTCAGGCGTTTTTGATAAGAAATAATCAACTACATTATCACTTGACAATGCTTTTTCGAATTCTTGTTTTCTGTCAATTTCAAACAACTTATCAATGTCTAATGGCTTGGTTAATTCTTTTTTTCCACCAATCACTTGTGCTATTCCATTCCATCCATTATCAATATCAGGGACAAAATCTATTCCGTTAATAATAAAGGATTCTTTACTATTGTATTTGCTAATAAAAATATCATATTCACCGTTTTGGAGATTTTTATGTGTTATATCTATTTTATCATCAACTCTAAATCCATAATATTCTTGTCCTTGATCCATACCATCATGAATAACTAAATATTTGTTTCCTATTCTTATTATTGTATCATAATCGTCAGTATCGAATCCATCTATATCATCATACCATGAATGTTGCATTTTTACAGATGTGCAATCACCTTGTTCTATTAAAAAATCTTTTAATAATTTCCATTCTTCTTCGGTCAAGTGAGCATTGACATCATCTTCATTTTGTGATAAAAATTTTAATTTTTGTTTTACAACTTCTTTTCTTTTTTCTTCTATTTGTTCTGCTAATTTTTGTATTTCTTTACGAAGTTTTTTTATTTCTTCCATACACAACCACCTTTTTATTAAAAATTTTTAAAATACATAGTATAAATTATATCATAAATTAAATGATAATGCAACAATGATGCTACAATGCAACTTTTTCTATGTTTGACAAACCAATATAATTATTTCTAAAACAAAATATATATTTATTGAATTTTTTTTTACAAAATTATATAATTAACAAAAATAATTTGAAAGGGAAAAAGTTATGGGATGGACCAAAGAACAAAGTTCTGCAATAGAAAAAAGTGGATCTAATATTTTGGTAGCAGCAGGTGCTGGTAGTGGTAAAACTGCTGTTTTAGTTGAAAGAATAATAAAAAAAATAATAAATGAAGGTATAGATATAGATAAATTATTAGTAGTTACTTTTACAAATGCTGCAGCAGTGGAGATGAGAGAAAGAATTCTGGATGTAATATATAAAAAGCTAGATGAAAATCCTGATGATAAGAATTTAAAAAGACAAATTATATTACTACCTAGAGCAAATATTTGTACTATACATTCTTTTTGTTTAGATGTTATAAAAAATAATTTTTTTGAAATAGACATATCTTCAAATTTTAGAGTAGCTACAGAAGAAGAAATTTTCCTTATAAAACAAGATGTGTTGGATGATTTATTTGAAAAATATTATGATGAGGAAAATGTGGATTTTATTAAATTGATAGATACATATACTGGATACAAGGGAGATGAACCATTAAAAGATATTATTTTAAAAATATATAATTTCATACAAAGTTTCCCTTATCCAGAAAAATGGCTTGATGAAAAAATAGAATTATTTAATCAGGTTAATAAAAAAGATGATGATTTTGGAAAAACAATATGGGGAAGTATTTTATTAAAAGAATTTGGTGAAAGAGTAGAAGAAGGAATTAATAGTTTAAAAATTGTATATAAAAAATTACAACATTTTACTGAATTAGATAAATGTAATAAAATTTTAAAAAATAATATAGAAATCTTAGAAAACTTGAAAGAAAAGACAAAAATAGGGTGGGATTCTACTTATGAAACTGCAATGCAATTCGATTTTGGAAGATGGTCTGATGATAAGAATATTTCTTTAGAAATTAAAGATGAAGCTAAAAATATAAGAACAGTGGTCAGAAAAAAAATAAATGATTCTATATCAGAAATATTATTATATGATTCAGAAGAAGCATATAAAGATATTTTCTTAATGTATGATATATTAGATAAATTAAAAAAAGTTATTTTAGATTTTGGATTTGAATTTTCAAAAAAGAAAAAAGAAAAAAATATAATAGATTTTAATGATATTGAACATTATGCATTAAAAATATTAGTCAAAGAGAAAGATGGAAAATATTTTCCTACAGAAGTTGCAAAAAGATATCAAAATAAATTTGATGAAATAGCTATAGATGAATACCAAGATAGTAATAAAGTACAAGAAGAAATATTATCCAAAGTATCAAGAGGAAATAATATTTATATGGTTGGTGATGTAAAACAAAGTATATATAAATTTCGACAAGCATGTCCAGATTTATTTTTGAATAAATATTATAATTATTCTTCAGATGGAAATGATTTAGGATTGAAAATTCAACTGTTTAAAAACTTTAGAAGCAAAAAAAATATTTTAGATATTACTAATGAAGTATTTAAAAATATTATGAGTGAGGAACTAGGAGAAATAGATTATAATGAGAATGAGTATTTAAATTATATGGCTAATTATCAAGATATAGAAGATGGATTGGGGAAATCAGAAATTGATATTATAGACTTATATGATAATGAAGAGCAAATAAAAGATGATAATTTTGAAGATGATACAGATAAATTTTTAGAAAAAGAAGAGATAGAAGCTAAATATGTTGCAAATAAAATTTTAAAAATAATGAATTCTAATTTTAAAATTCAAGATAAAAATGATGGAATAAGAAATTTAAAATATAGAGATATTGTTATTTTACTTCGTTCACCCGGAAGTATAGCTTCTATTTATGAAAAAGAGTTATTAAGAAATGGGATTCCTGTTTATTCAGATGTGTCAGATGAATATTTAGATACAATAGAAATTCAAACTATAGTTAATTTGTTAAAAATATTAGATAATCCTACTGATGATATTTCCTTAGTAAGTATACTAAGAAGTTATATAGGTGGTTTTACAGACAATGAATTAGTGGAAATACGTTTAATTGATAGAAATTGCAGTTTTTATGAAAGTTTGAATAAATATTCTGAAGCAGAAGAGGATAATAAATTATCATTAAAAACAAAGAAATTTTTAGATAGCATTGAAAAGTGGAGAAAATATAGTGAATATTATGGTGTATCTGAACTTTTATGGAAAATTTATTTAGAAACAGGATATTATAATTATGTAGGATTAATGGTTAATGGAAAATTAAGGCAATCAAATTTGAAGATGTTATTAGAAAGAGCCAAAAGCTATGAAAAAACTAGTTATAAAGGATTATATAATTTTATTAGATTTATTGATAAAATGAAATTAGGAAAAAATGATTTTGCTTCAGCTAAAGTAATTAGTGAAAATGATGATGTTGTTAGAATTATGAGTATCCATAAAAGTAAAGGTTTAGAATTTCCATTAGTGTTTTTAAGTAGCACTTCAAAACATATAAATTTTGAAGATTTAAAAAATAATATTTTACTTCATCAAAATATTGGATTAGGTCCAGATTATATAAATTATGACAGAAGAATAAGATTTTCTACAGCTGCTAAACATTCTATAAAACTAAAGTCGAAAGAAGAGACTATATCTGAAGAGATGAGAGTTTTATATGTGGCATTAACAAGAGCAAGAGAAAAGTTGATTATTACTGGTATATCAAAAAATTATAGAAAAGAAATTGAAAAAAAGGAAGATCAATTATCTATATATAAACAAACTGATGAAAAAATAAATCCTTTACTTATAAAAAAATATACATCTTATTTAGAGTGGTTTGAACTGGTATATTTAAAATCTAATAAATTTAGAGATTATATAAACTTTAACATAATAAACAAAAATGAATTTCTTAATGATGTCAATAAAGAGGAAAATACAAATAATAAAGATGTTTTAGATTTTTCTACTTATAATAATTTTATAGATATAGAAAAAGCTTTAAATTGGGAATACCCTAATATTGAAGATACAAAACTTCCTATAAAAAGTTCAGTTAGCATGATTAAAGAGATGAAAAATGGAAATGTTTTTAAAGAAGATGTGGGGTTAGCAAGTGTAGAGCCTGAATTTCTAAAGGAAAATAAAGATGTATTAACTAGTAAAGAGAAAGGTACATTAGTACATTTAGTATTACAAAAAATTGATTTAAGAAAACAATATTCAAGAAATGAGCTAAAAGAATTTCTTGATAATTTGTTAGCAAATGGAATTATAAATAGTGTACAAAGATATAATATAGATGAATCCAAAATATATAATTTTTTATGTTCTGATTTTGTTTCAAATATAAGAAATGCAAAGAAAATTGATAGAGAAAAAGCTTTTTGTACTAAGATAAATGCAAATGAATTTTTAGATAATAAAAATGATAACAGTGAAATTTTAATTCAAGGTATAATTGATTTATATTATATTGATAATTTAGATAGAGTTATATTAGTAGATTATAAAACTGATTATGTGGAAGAAGAGTTTGAACTAATAGAAAAATATAAAATTCAATTAGAATTATATAAAAAGGCTTTGGAAAACGCATTAAGTCAAAAGGTCTATAAAACATATATATATTCAATTTATTTAGAAAAAGCTATACAGATATAAATAAAAATTTATACTATTTACAAAAAAACAGAAATATTATATAATTAGAATGTAAAATTATAGAAAAATAGTTAATTTTGGAGGTTTATATGGATGACCTTAAAAAGTTTTTTACATATGGGATTATGTTAGTGGGCTTTTTAATTATATCTATGCTACTAGAACATGGTCTTATAATGGACATGTATTCAACTATAGAAGGTAGTATAAAGGGTAATGACAATATAAAAGTAGAAGTATTAGAGTCAAAAGCTACAAATGTTAATGGACGTATGGATGTTAAAATAACTAATGATTCAAATAAAAAGATAGATTCTGCTTTTGCAAAGATAGATTTATTAGATGAATATGGTCAAGTTGCAATTACAAAATATACAACAATTGAAAATCTTGAGCCAGGAGATTATAAAGATTATAAAATAAGCTTTAGAGGAAATAAAATAAAAGGATACAATGTAGAATTAGTTAAAGAAATTCCTGATAAAACAAATATAATAAATATTTTAGGTTGGGAATTTGATAAGACTAATTTATTTGGGCTTGGAATTGATTTAACTAATGTAAATGGTGTAGACATATCTGAATATTTTAAAATAGAAAATATAAAAGATTTTTTAGTTAATAAATGGAAGGTTGGTGTAGGTATAGTAAAATCTATACCAATATGGGCATATGCTATTGCTTCTCTTTGTATATTATGGTATATGTAAATAATTTAAGGTGGGTTTAATATCCACCTATTAGTTTTTTTTACTGAAGGAGATTAGGTATGGAAGAAAAAGAATATAATGAATTAAAGAAAATTTCAAAATCAGTTAGAAAGAATATTATTGATATCATATATAAAGCTTCATCAGGACATCCTGGAGGTGCTTTATCTATTGCAGATATTTTAGTAGTTCTTTATTTTAAAGAAATGAATGTAGATTCAAATAATCCCAAATTAGAAAATAGAGATAGATTGGTTCTGTCAAAAGGCCATGCATCGGCAGGATTATATGCGGTGCTTAGTGAGAAAGGATTTTTTAAAAAGGAAGAGCTAAGTAAATTTAGAAAAATAGATGGTATGTTACAAGGGCATCCAGATATGAAAAAAATTCCAGGAGTAGATATGACGACAGGTTCTTTAGGACAAGGTTTATCAGCTTCAGTAGGAATGGCTTTAGCTGGAAAATTAGATAATAAAGAATATAGAGTATATTGTATTACTGGAGATGGTGAACTAGGAGAAGGCCAAATATGGGAAGCTGCTATGTCTGCAAGTCATTATAAATTAGATAATTTATGTTTAATTGTTGACAATAATAATCTTCAAATAGATGGAGAAATATCTAAAGTTATGAATTCATATCCAATTACAGAAAAATTTAAAAGTTTTGGATTTAATGTATTAGAAATTGATGGACATAATTATGAAGAAATAATTAATGCATTGGAAATGGCTAAAAAAGTAAAAAATAAACCTACTGCTATAATAGCAAAAACTGTAAAGGGAAAAGGTGTTTCTTTTATGGAGAATAATGCTGATTGGCATGGAAAAGCACCTAATGAAGAACAATATTCATTAGCTATGAAGGAATTTAAAAGTGAGTAAGAAAGGATTTAAAAAATGAATTTTAATGAAAAAGTAGCTACTAGACAAAGCTTTGGAGAAGCTTTAGAAAAACTAGGAAAAGAGAAAAAAAATGTGGTTGTATTAGATTCAGATTTATCTAGTGCAACAAAAACAAATATATTTGCTAAAAGTTTTCCAGATAGATTTTTTGACATGGGAATTGCTGAACAAAATATGATTGGGGTTTCTGCAGGATTGGCTACATGTAATAAAATCCCTTTTGCAAGTACTTTTGCAGTTTTTGCAACAGGAAGAGTTTATGATCAAATCAGAAATAGTATCTGTTATCCAAATTTAAATGTAAAGATTTGTGGAACTCATGCTGGTGTTACTGTAGGTGAAGATGGTGCTACTCATCAAATGCTAGAAGATATAAATTTAATGAGAGCTCTTCCAAATATGAAAATATTATGTCCGTCAGATGATATACAAACTAAATGGGCAATAAAAGTGGCTAGTGAGATTGATGGACCTTTTTATATTAGATTATGTAGATTGGCAACACCAAAAATATATGATGAAAATAAAACTTTTTCATTTGGAAAAGGTGTACAATTTGGAGATGGAACTGTTGCTACAGTATTTGCAACTGGAGTTACGGTTTCAGAGGCTTTGATTGCTAAAGAAAAACTAAAATCAGAGGGAATAAATATAAGAGTAATTGATATTCATACTATTAAGCCAATAGACAAAGAATTGATAATAAAATGTGCAAAAGAAACAAACAAACTTATATCAATAGAAGATCATAATATAATTGGTGGCTTAGGTTCTGCAATAAGTGACGTATTATCAGAAGAATATCCAAAAAAATTAGTAAAATTGGGAGTAAAGGATACTTTTGGAAAATCAGGAAAAGCTACAGAATTATTGGAATATTTTGGTATAACTAGTAAAGCTATTATAGAAGAAGTAAAAAAATAATTGAATATATTTTTTCTTATAAAAATTACCTATAAAATATTGAATTAATTGTTATATTTAAAACGAATTTTTGTATTGATTTTTTTTTTCATTATTGATAATATAAATATGAGTATATTATATACATTTTAAAAAAATCTCTTTTTGAAATGAAAGGAATTTAAAATGATTGAATTTAAGAATGTTAGCAAAACATATAAAACAGGAACAGAAGCTGTTCATAATGCAAGTTTTACAATAGAGAAAGGTGAATTTGCTTTTCTTGTAGGGACATCAGGTTCTGGAAAATCAACTTTAATAAAATTAATTTTAAAAGAAGAAGAGGCTTCTAGTGGTAATATTATAATAAACGGAAAAGATATAACTTTTTTAAAGCCAAAAAGAGTTCCATATCTTAGAAGAAGTATGGGAGTGGTTTTCCAAGATTTTAGATTGCTTCCAGATAAAACAGTTTATGAAAATGTTGCATTTGCAATGTACATAGTCAATGCTACTCCAAAGCACATTAGAAGACAAGTTCCAATGGTATTATCTTTAGTTGGATTAAGTAATAAAGCAAAAATGTATCCAAGTGAATTATCTGGAGGAGAACAACAGAGAGTTGCTTTAGCAAGAGCTTTAGTTAATAATCCTTCGATGATTATAGCAGATGAGCCTACTCGGAAATCTTGATCCAGAAACAGCTTGGGAAATAATGCATTTATTAAATGATATTAATGCCAGAGGAACTACAGTGGTTATGGCTACACACGCAAAAGACATAGTAGACAAAATGAAAAAAAGAGTTATAAACATAGAAAAAGGCGTAATAATTAGAGATGATAAAAAAGGTGGGTATAGCAGTGAGGTATAATATTTTAACTTATTTAATAAGTGAAGGTTTTAAAAATGTAATGAAAAACAAAAAATCTAGTATGACTTCATTAATAACAATGATATGTGCGATGTTTTTATTTGGAGCATTTTTTGCAATGGGGCAAAATATTGATGAGATTTTAAGACAAGTTCAAGAAGAACAAGGAATGCAAGTTTTTATAAAAGATGAAGCGACTGATGAAGATATAAAAAATCTTAAAAATCAGATAAGTGCATTAGATGGAATAAATACAATTGTTTTCAAATCAAAACAGGAAGCTTTAGATAGCATGAAAGAATCATATAAAGATAACCCAGAAGTATTTGAGGGTTATGAAGGAGAAAATAATATTTTTCCATCTTCTTACATAGTAACATTAACTGACTTAAGTAAATCTCAGAGTATACAAGATCAGATTTCAAAAATGGATTTTGTTAGTGAAATAACAAGTAGTAATGTTACAATAGATACATTAATGAGAATTGCAAGAGGAATTAATTATGCTATTTTAGTAATATTTGTTTTATTATTACTTATAGCTGTTACTATTATTACAAATACAATAAAATTAACTGTTCATGCTAGAAGAAAAGAGATTTCAATTATGAAATATGTTGGTGCAACAAATGGCTTCATAAGGTGGCCTTTTATGGTTGAAGGAATGATAATAGGAATTGTTTCAGCAAGTATAACTATAGTAATTTTATCTCTAATTTATAATTATTTACTTGGAAAAATACAAGGTTCTGAAGCTTTTAGTAGACTTGGTGTGTCATTACTTCAATTTTCAGACATGGCTCAGACTATAACAATAGTTTTCCTAATTTTAGGAATGGGAATAGGTATAATTGGTAGTAGAATATCAATGAAAAAATATTTGGAGGTATAGAACTATTAATATGAAAAAATTTATTAAAATTAATTATATAGTTTTAATAATTTTCATAGCATGTGTTATCAATTCTAATTTTAGTATAGCTAGTAGTTTAAATACACAAAATGTAACAACAGTAGAATTAAATAATTCTAATCAAACTGAAACAGAAGATAAAAAGGATTTGGATAAATTACAAGAAGAAAAATCTTCTCTTGAATCAAATATTGAAGAATCAAACAATCAAATACAAATTGTAAAAGCAGAACTATCTGATTTATTAATAAAAGTTGAAGAAATAACTCTAGAAATTTCTAATAAAAACGAAGAAATAGATAAATTAACAATAGAAAATAAAGAATTGAATGGTTATATAAAAAATGTAGAAAATGATTTAAAAAAAATAAAAAGTGATTATGAAAATAAAAAGGAAATTTTAGATAAAAGATTGATAGCCAGTTATGAAAGAGGACAAACTTCTTATTTAGATGTTTTGTTAAATTCAGATGGTATAATAAGTTTCTTTTCGAATTATTATTTACTTTCTGAAATTATTTCTGCAGATAATAAATTAATTGAAGATTGTTCAAAAGCAAAAGTTTATATGGAAGAACTTGATTCGTCTTTAATTGAAAAGAGTGCAAAGTTAGAACAAAACAAAGCAACAATACAGAAAAATAAAATTTCGTTGGAAAATATGGAAGCATTAAAAAGTAAAAGAATTTCTCAGCTTTCGGAATCAGAAGCAGAACTTTATAAAAAAATTGATGAATATCAAAGTGAAATAGAGAATGTGGAGAAAGAAATTAGACTTTTAACTTTAGCAAATGTAGGGTCTGAATATATAGGTGGAACAATGGCATGGCCTGTTCCTGGATATACAAGAATAACATCTCAATTTGGAATGAGAACACATCCTATTACAGGAATTTATAAATTACACACAGGAACAGACATAGGAGCTCCAATGGGGGCTACATTTATTGCTGCAAATGATGGAATTGTTATAAAAGCGGAATATAATAATGCATATGGAAATATGGTAATAATTGATCATGGTGGAGGTGTTACTACACTGTATGGACATGGATCTGAAATACTAGTAAATGTTGGTGATCAAGTTTTACAAGGTACTCCTGTACTTAAGGTAGGATCAACAGGTTATTCAACAGGTCCACATGCTCATTTTGAAGTTAGAGTTAATGGAGAATATAAAAATCCACTAGATTATATAACATCTTATAATAGTGTAGGTGTAAATACAAATGAAAATAATAATGATGCTAATACAAAAAATAATGTGGAAGAAGTAGTTATAAATAATTAACGGAGGAAAAGAGATTAAATATGAATAATATTTTTAGAAGAGTATCATATTCTATAATAGTAGTTATTGTTATATGTTCTTTTTCAATTTCAACATTTGCTACTTCAAAGCAAGATTTACAAAATAAACAAACAGATTTACAAAGTAAAATAAATGAAACTAGTTCTGAAATAAATGGTGTTCAATCTGAAATAACAGATGCAATGAAGGAATTAAATAGTTTAACTTCAAAAATCACAGATAGTGAAAATAAAATTACAGAATTAGGAAATCAAATTACTAATTTAACCACCGAGATTGGGAATAAGTCAAAGATTATTGAAGAACAAGAAGTAAAATATCAAGAACAAAAAAGATTACTTGATAAAAGATTAGTAGCAGTGTATCAATCAGGAAACACCACTTTTTTAGACGTTTTATTAAGTGCTTCTAGTTTAACCGATTTTATTTCAAAATATTATTTTGTAGAAAGAATTGCTGAATATGATAATGAATTATTAACTAAAATACAGAGTTTAAAAAATGATATAGAAATTGAAAAAAAGGAATTGGAGACTAATAAAGTTGCAGTTGAAACAGCAAAAGAAGAAGAAGTGGGAGAACAAGCATCTTTAGAAAATTTGAAAAGCCAGAAAGAAGTATTAGTTTCTAATTTAAGTGATGAAGAAAAAAATTTACAAGAACAATTAGATGAATATGAAGAAGACAAAAAAATGGTAGATGAAGAAATTGCTAAAGCAATTGCAATTGAGGAAGCCAATAGAAAAGCCAAAGAAGAGGAAGAAAGAAAAGCTAAAGAGCAGTCAAATAATTCATCACCAGAAAATAAAACTAATAATGAAGAAAATGATGTTTCTAATTCTAATACTGAAAGTACTCCAAATGATAATAATTCAAAAACTGAAAATACAGTTAGTTCTTCTGGATTTATTTGTCCACTAGCAGGTAGAAATAAAGGAGATATAACTACTGGATATTATGGATATTCTGGTCATACAGGAGTAGATTTTGCCAGAAATTCAAAAGGAGCTGTTAATGGACTTCCAGTTTTAGCAGCAAAAAGTGGAACAGTAATTACATCAAAAGCTTTAAAGAAAAGTAATGGTGAATATAGAAGTTATGGTGAATATATAGTAATAAATCATGGTGATGGTACTTTATCATTATATGCACATATGCAAGCTGGTTCAAGATTAGTTTCTGAAGGTACAAAAGTTTCTCAAGGTCAGCAAATAGGTAGTGTGGGATCAACAGGAAATTCCACAGGACCACATTTGCATTTTGAAATTAAGATAGTTTCAGGAAAAAGTATTAAAACAGTAAATCCAGTAAGTTATTTACCTTAATACATATATAGTGAAAGGATGATAAAAAATAAATGATTAATAATGACGATCAATATGATACTGAAGATTTAATACAAAAGCTTAGAACAAAATATATTTTAAGATGTATAGTTTTTATATGTATAACAGCAGTGGTTTCATCTGCAATTACTTTTTATTATATAAAAACAGGAATAGATAAAAGAATATCAAATATAAAAGATGTAGATGTTAGTAAAATTACTACATCAGAGGAAAGTTCTCAAAATATAGCTAATACTTTACAGAATTTTAGAAATGTAATAGATAAATATTACATAGGAGAAGTAGATGAGGAGAAGCTTTTAGATGGTTCTATAAAAGGATATATAGAGGGATTAGATGATGAATATTCTGAATATATGACAAAAGAAGAATGGGAAGAGTTTCAGGCAGATGCATTAGGTAATTATGTCGGTATTGGAATATATATGAGTGTTGATAAAAACGATAATATAGTTGTAATTGAACCTATTAAAGGAACTCCTGCAGAAGAAGCAGGAATTCAATCTGGTGATATAATTGTTCAAATAGATGATGAAAATACTTCTGAAATGAATTCTAATGATGCATCTAATAAAATTAAAGGTAAAGAAGGTACTAAAGTTAAGTTAAAATTGCTAAGAAAAAATGAATATGTTGATGTAGAGGTTGAAAGAAAAGCTATAAAAATATATCATGTTGAAAGTAAAATGTTACAAGATAATATAGGATATATTTCTTTACTTACATTTGATGAAGGATGTAGTGATGAGCTAAAAAAAGCTTATGAAGACTTAAAAAATCAAGGGGCTAATAAAATTATTTTAGATTTAAGAAATAATACAGGTGGATTAGTGGATGAAGCATTAGATATAGCTGATTATATGATTGCTAAAGATAAAAATATTTTAATAACAGTAGATGCAGATGGAAATAAAGAATATAATAAATCTGAACATAATCCTACTATGGATTGTCCTATAGTAGTTTTAGTAAATGAATATTCTGCTAGTGCATCTGAAATATTAACAGGAGCTTTAAAAGATAATGGAGAAGCAAAGATTGTTGGAACTATTACTTATGGAAAAGGCGTTATTCAAAATGTTTTTCAATTAAAAGATGGAAGTGCTTTAAAACTTACAATTGCCGAATATTATACCCCAAATGAGTCTAAGATAAATAAAGTTGGAATAGAACCTGATGAAACTGTTGAATCAATAGAACAAAAAGATGGAGAAGAAGAAATAGATGAGCAATTAAATAAAGCAATAGAAGTTATTAAAGAAATGTAATTTAAAATTTTAATATTAAGTATTGTATTTATTTAATATATATGATATAAGTATTAAATAGAAATTTATTAAGGAGGAAAAATATGGAAGAAAATCAAAAACCAAAGTCTAACAAAACTATATTAATATTAATAATTTTATTAGTGGTAATTATAGTTGGTTTAATTGGGTATATTCTTTTAAATGGTAAAAAAGGAGAAGAGAGCAAATCTGCAAATGAAACAAATACATCAGCATCAAAAGATGTAGATGAAGAGAAAGATGAAGATAAGGATAAGAATAAAGAAAAAGATACAGATGAAGATGAAGAATCTGATTCTGAATCAGACGAAGATGATGATAAAAATAGTTCTTCAAAATTTGGAAGTAAAAAAGATTCAAAGGATAATGACTCAAAAGCTAATGAATCAAAAGAAAATAAATCAAGTGCATCTTCAAGTTTAGGTGAAAAATATGTAGATTATGATAATCGTAGTTTTGAAATAAATGGTAAAGTTTATACACTTGGAAAAACTACTCTTCAAGAAATGATAGATGATGGAGTTCCTTTTGAAGAAAATGATCTTGCAAATGCTAATAATAATTTAAATAAAAATACTGAATCACAAGCATTTAGCATTGAATTAGGAGAATATTATTCTGCTCAAGTTAGTGTAGGTAATTATTCTGGTGAAAACATGAAAATCGCTGATTGTACTTTGTCAGAAATATATTTACCTGTAAAGCAAGATCAAGATCAAGATATTTTAAGTTTTGCTTTCCCATTAACAATTACTGAAGATGAACTAGTTAAAAATGCTGGAGAAGCAACAGATAAATCAAATTATGATGGTGGAGACGATTATAAAACAGTAACATATAAATATCAAAAAGATTCTGAAAAATATATAGGATCAAGTGGATATACATTCGAATTTTTAAATGGTGAATTGAGATATGTTACAATAAATTACAAACCTTAATTTTATAAATAAAGACACAGAAAAAGAGGAGTAAATTTATATAACCTTTATAGAGAAAAGAAGTGTATACGCTGAGAGCTTCTTAAGTGTTAATAAATTGAAGGTAGCTTTGGAGTTGATATATTGAAATTTGAGTAGATATATTCGGTGTAAGAATCGTTAAAATCTGTAATTGAGATATTATATTTTTATAATAAAAAAGGTGGTACCGCGGATATTTCGCCCTTAAGTGTTTATACTTAAGGGCTTTTTTATATAATAGGAAAGTAATCCTTTCCTATTATATAAAAGCGCTACGCGCAAAGATGCACAGAGATTTTCATAACTGAAAATCTCGCGCGGCGAACAAATTCACGGAAAGCCAAAGAGAAATATTAAAATATAGCTAATATTAAGTCTTTCCGATTTGTTCTAATATAAAGCAAAAAAAAATATTAATATTAAATTAGAGGGGGGTTAAACAAATGAGTGAAAAAGAAAAATTAAAAGAAAAATTTAATCCAAAAGATTTTGAAGAAAAAATTTATAATGAATGGGAAAAGAAAGGGTATTTTAAACCAAGTATGGATAAAAATAAAACACCATATTGTATTATGATGCCTCCACCAAATGTTACAGGGAAATTGCACATGGGGCATGCTTTAGATGATACAATTCAAGATGTTTTAATTAGATTTAAAAGGATGCAAGGATATGATTGTTTATGGTTACCAGGAACAGATCATGCATCTATTTCTACTGAAATGAAGGTAGTTCAAAAACTTGCAAAAGAAGGAAAAACAAAGCAAGATATAGGAAGAGAAAAATTTTTAGAAGAAACATGGGATTGGACTCATGAATATGGTGGAATAATTCAAAAACAGCAAAGGAAGCTAGGGTGTTCTTGTGATTGGGATAGAAATAGATTTACACTGGATGAAGGAATGAGTGATGCGGTTTTAGAACAATTTGTTAGACTTTATAATGCAGGAAAGATATATAAAGGAAAAAGGATGGTAAATTGGTGCACAAGTTGTAAAACATCTATTTCAGATGCAGAGATAGAATATAAAGAAGAACCTTCACATTTGTGGCATATTAGATATAAAATTACAGGTACAGAAGATAGATATATTATAGTTGCTACAACTAGACCAGAAACAATGCTTGGTGATACTGCTGTTTGTGTTCATCCAGATGATGATAGGTATAAAGATTTAGTTGGAAAAACATGTATTTTACCTATAATGAACAAAGAAATACCTATTATAGCTGATGAATTCGTTGAGAAAGATTTTGGAACTGGTTGTGTTAAGATTACACCAGCACATGATATGAATGATTATGAAGCTGGTCTTCGTCACAATTTAGAAATGATAGAAGTTTTTGATGAAGATTTTAAAATGGGAAATTTAATTCCTGAATATAAAGGAATGAATTTATTAGAAGCAAGAAAACTTATTGTAAAAAAACTTGAGGAAATAGGTGCATTAGTAAAAACAGAAGAATATACTCATAATGTTGCAAAATGTGAAAGGTGTAAAACTACTATAGAGCCAAAAGTTTCAACACAATGGTTTGTTTCAATGAAAGACTTAGCAAAAAGAGCTGCTGATTCAGTTAGAGCAGATAAAACAAAATTTATTCCTAAAAGATATGAAAAACAATATTTTAATTGGTTAGATAATATTAAAGATTGGTGTATATCTCGTCAATTATGGTGGGGACATAGAATACCTGCTTATTATTGTGATGATTGTGGAGAAATAAATGTTGCTAAAATAAAACCAGAAAAGTGTAAAAAATGTGGATCTGTACATTTAACTCAAGATGAAGATACATTAGATACATGGTTTAGTTCTGCATTATGGCCATTTTCTACTTTGGGTTGGCCAAATACAGAAAATGAGGATTACAAAAGATTTTATCCAACAAATGTTTTAGTAACTGGTTTTGATATTATAACATTTTGGATATCTAGGATGATGAGCCAAGGATTAGAATTTACAGATATTGAGCCATTTAAAGATGTTTTAATACATGGAATTATTCGTGATAGTATGGGAAGAAAAATGTCAAAAACTCTAGGAAATGGTGTTGATCCATTGGAAATAATCGAACAATATGGAGCAGATAGTTTAAGATTTTCTGTATTATCCGGAACCACTATGGGAAATGATATAAGATATATGCCTGAAAAATTAGATCAAGCATCTAATTTTGCTAATAAGATTTGGAATGCAGCAAAGTTTGTAACTAGCAATTTAGCTGATGAGGAAAAGGTAAAAGAATTCAGTTATGAAGCTTTTGAAAAAAATAAAAAATACAATTCTAAAATGTTTAGATTAGAAGATAAATGGATTTTAAATAAATTAGATAAATTAATTAATACTGTTACAAATAATTTAGAAAATTATGATTTAGGAATAGCTTTGGATAATATATATAGCTTTATTTGGAATGAATTTTGCGATTGGTATATTGAAATGGTAAAACCTAGATTATATAGTAATGAAGAAGAAATAAAAGTATCTGTTTCATATGTACTATCATATGTGTTAGCATCTTCTTTGAAATTATTACATCCATTTATGCCATTTATAACTGCTGAAATATATCCAAAATTAATAGTATTTGGAACAGAAGATATAATTGTTTCAAAATGGCCTGATATTAGAGATGGATTTGTTTTTGATAATGAAGAAGAATTAGTTGAAAAAATAAAAAGAATAATAGTTGAAATAAGAAATATAAGAGCAAAAATGAATGTTCATCCAAGTAAAAAGTCAAAACTTATTTTTGTTACTGAAAAATATGAAAAACAAATAAAAGAGTCAGAAGTTTTTTTGATGAAATTAGGTTTTTGTAGTGAACTAGTTATTCAGAATAATACTAATAATATTCCTGAAAATGCTGTTTCTATTATAGTTGACGATTTAAAAGTATTTATACCTTTTGAAGAATTAGTTGATATTGAGGAAGAAAAGACCAGACTTAAAAATGAAAAAATAAAGTTAGAATCAGAAGTTTCTAGAGGAGAAAAGATGCTTTCAAATCCAGGATTTGTAAACAAAGCTCCAGAAGCAAAAGTAAAAGAGGAAAGAGAAAAGTTGGAAAAATATAAAGAGATGCTTAAAACAGTGGAAGAAAGACTAAAAAATATGTAAAATATAAATAGTTATTACTACAGTTTATAATAATAAAATGTAGTAATAACTATTTTTTTGAAAATATATTTTGAAATTAACTTCTAGCAGCACCATCTACTGATAAAATAGTTCCTGTAACATAATTTGCCATATCACTTGCTAGATATAAAAATGCATTTGCAACATCAATTGGTTCACCAATACGTCCTAAAGGTATAGTTCTAATTAATGGTTCAATAACTTCTTTTGGTAGATTTGAAACCATATCAGTATTTGTTATACCAGGTGCAACAGCATTTACACGTATATTATATTTTCCTAGTTCACGAGCAAGCGACTTGGTAAAACCATTTACAGCAAATTTACTTGCAGGATATCCAACTCCAGAAGGTTGTCCATAAAGACTAACCATTGAACTTGTGTTTAGAATACAACCTCCATTATTTTCTTTCATAAAAGGTATAATAGCTTTTGTAGTACAAAACATTGCATTAACATTTATATTCATAATTCTATTGAATTCATCTAATGAAGTGTCTTCGATTGGTTTACTAGCACTGATTCCAGCATTGTTAATCAAAATATCTATATGACCATATTTTTCTTTTATAGAAGTAAATAGATTTTCTATTTCTTCGTAATTATTTAAATTTGGATAATATCCTTCTACATTAGAAATATTATCTTTTTTTAATTCTTCTAGAGCTTTATTTACAGTTTCTTCTCTAGATCCGAAAAGAATTACTTGGGCTCCATTTTGAGCAAATAATTTTGAAGTTTCATAACCAATTCCTCTAGTTCCACCTGTTATTATTGCAACTTTTCCTTTTAACATATTTTTTCCTCCTTAATAATAAAAATTATATTTGATAAAAAAATTATATCATTTAGAATATAAAAATACTATATAAAAAATTTTTTTATAAATATATAAATTTAAATAACATTATATAAAGATTATTTGTTATTTATGCTTATTTTATGTTATAATAAAATAAAAATTTTAGTGTAAATAAAATTGGGGGCAAATTTAAGGAGGTAAAATGCTTAAATTCGTTCTCAATTTATTTTTTCCACCAGTTTGTGGAATTTGTGGAAAATATGATGATAATTGGATTTGTACAAATTGCAAAAATAAGATTATATCAAGTAAAAAAACTTCAATTTTTAAAGTATATAAGAAAAAATATGAAGAATTTGGATTTATATTTTTATATAAAAATATAAGAGATTTAATATTAGAGTATAAATTTAATAATAAGGCATATTTAAGTAATATGTTTGCAAATCTAATTTTAGATGATGAAAATATTGTAAATGAATTAGAAAAATATGATATTATAATTCCAGTTCCAATGAATAAAAAGAAGAAATCGAAAAGAGGATATAATCAAACAGAACTGATTGCTAAACAGATATCTAAAAAATTAAACTTGGAATATAATAATATTTCTTTGGTAAAAATAAAAAATAATAATACACAAAGCAAATTAAAAGGGAAAGAAAGATTTGAAAATGTAAAAGATATTTTTGATGTGAAGAATAGTCATTTAGTAAAAGATAAAAATATAATTTTATTTGATGATATTTTTACTACAGGAGCTACAGTTAATGAGTGCTCAAAAATGTTAAAATTAAATAAAGTAAAAAAAATATTTGTTTTAACTATTGCAAAAGATTAGAAAATTAAAATATTGATAGAATAATATTTTTCAGTTGAATAAAAAAAATATATAATATATAATTTAAATATAAAATTTTAACTATTTATAAAAACTAAAGAGAAGAAAAGGTTGAAAAAGAATTAAGTTTTAAATTAAGTTATCTACCGTGTAACGCCAAAATGTAATTCTTTTCCAACTGGATTTGAGCCTTAGGAGGGAATAAGAGTAATATGGAAGAACTTATTGATAGCATTTTAGATTATGTAAGAGCAGATTATACAGATTATGCAATAATGATAAATGGTGAATGGGGTAGTGGAAAGACTCATTTTTGGAATACTAAAATAAGAAATAAGATTGAGTCTATGCAGTTCAACGGAAAAAAATATACTACAATTTATATGTCTTTATATGGAATATCTAATTTAGAGGATATTAGTAAGAAGATTTTTATTGAAACGACTCAGTTAATGGATAAAAATCTTAGAAAATATATGGAAAGTAGTGGATGTTCAACTATTCCAGAATATGCGAAAACAGGATTAGATATGGCAAACTTTTTTGGAGTTACACAAAATGGAGATAAAATAGATTATGCAAATTTTTTTACAACTGATGATAAAGTTTTATGTTTTGATGACTTAGAAAGAGCAAATGTTGATGTAATAGATATATTAGGGTATATAAATAATTTTGTAGAACATGATCATATAAAAACAATTATAATTTGTAATGAAAAGGAATTATCTGCTAAGTTGAAGAGTAACAATTTGGAAATGAAAACATTTATAGCAACATATTTGCTGGAAAAAGAAGGCTCTTTATTTAAAGCTGATAAACCAATGGTTGAAAAAATAAATGAGGAAATAGAGTACGTTTTTGATAAAGCTAATGATTATGAAAGAATAAAAGAAAAACTTATAGGTGAAACTTTTGAGTATGCACCAAAATTTAATTATATAATAAATGGATTATTATTAAGATATGAAAATAATCCTGAACTTATTAGATTTTTAAGAGAACATACAGGACTTATTACAAATACTTTTGTAAAAAGTGGAACCAGAAATCTAAGAATATTAAAACATGCATTGAATGATTTTAAAAAGGTTTTTGAAGTAGTAAATAAGTCTTATCCTAATACAAATTTAAGAGTTTTGCAAACAATGCTTATATTTACCATAGCTATATCTTTTGAAATAAAAGCTGGAAAAATAACAAAAGATAAATTTATAAATATTAATTCAAATGAAGAATATAAATCTTTACTTGTATCATCAAGGGTTTTAATGGATAACAGACAGTTTTATATAAAGGAATTTGATAGTAATTATTATTTCAATTTTAAAGCTGATTATAGATTTTTTAAATTTATTGAAATTTATGTTAGAACTAGAATTTTTGATATGAAAGTTTTCAAGGATGATATGGAAGTTATTATAAATACAATAGATACAGAGAAACTTCCAGGTTATAAGAGAATTTTAACAGAAGAATATTGGAAATTCTCAGATGATCAATTCCCAACAATAATAGATGAAGTAATTGAAAATGTACGTAGTGGTTCATTAAAATTAATTGAGATAGTAAAATTATTTGCATATTTTAGTTATTTTAGTAGAAATAAACTTATTGAATATGATATAGAAAATTTAAAATCAGATTTTTTGAGTGGAATGGATCTAGCAGCAGAAAAATCAGAATTTTGTGATGATTTAGAAGAACAGTTATCTAGAATAGGTTTTGATATTGGAGATGAAATGCAAGAGATTATTGAGCATTTTGATGAATTAAATAGAATATTAGAAGATAGAATGTATAGAAGAGAAGCTGATGAATTGTTCAAGTGCATTCCTATGAAAATGGAGCATTTTTATGATAAATTTTCAAAAAGCTATATGGATAAACCAATTTTGAATCATTATGATGCACATCAAATGTTTCAAAGAGTTACATGTGCAAGTAATGAAGATATAGTTTTGATTAAAGAAATGCTTTTAAATAGAGCAAAGAAAAATACAGAAAAATTAAAACCAGAATTGGAATTTATGGTTAATTTAAAACGAGTTTTAGAAGAATATTGTAATGGAAAGGATGTTGGAATTAAAATTGTGATGCTTCAAGAATTCAAGAAAGATATTGAAGTAATTATTGAATTATATGGTGGAGAAGATTCTTTGCAAGAAAAGACAATAGAAGAGACTCTTGCAATATTAGATACATTAGACTAAAAAAATTTTTTATTTTGTATATTTTTTTCCTTTTTTGTAATAATAAGAATGTAGATATTATAGAACAAAAGCAAGATAGGAGGAAATAAAAGTGAAAGCAACAGGTGTTGTAAGAAGAATAGATGATTTAGGAAGAGTGGTTATTCCAAAAGAGATAAGGAAAACTTTAAGAATAAAAGAGGGAGATCCTTTAGAAATATTTACAGATAAAGAGGGTGAGGTTATATTAAAAAAATATTCACCTATAGGAGAATTATCTGAATTTGCTACTACTTATGCAGAAACTATAGCAAAAACTACAGGGCATATTACATGTATAACAGATAAAGATTCTGTTATTGCTGTGTCAGGTGGAGCTAAAAAAGAATTTCTAGAAAAAGGATTGAGCAAAGAATTAGAAGAGGTTATGGAAAATAAAGAAATATTTAAAAGTAAAGAAAACAATGAAATAGCAATTCCAGTTACTCAAAATGAAGGTAGAGAAAGAATTTATAATTCTCAAGTAATTTATCCCATAATTTCAGATGGAGATTCAATTGGAAGTGTTATTTTAATTTCAAAAGAGCCTAATACAAAAATGGGGGAAGCTGAAGATAAAGTTGCACAATCAGCAGCATCTTTTTTGGGAAACCATTTAGAAATATAGAACAATGGCGCAAAAATTTCTTAGAAATTTTTTGTGCAAAAGTTTACTACTATGAAGTTCGAAGAACATTTTTAGTATAAAAAAACCGCTGTAAGAGGCGGTTTTTTATAATTAATATGAATATTTTGATATAAATAAATTTGTAAAAAAATTACATTAAATATTGTAATTCCACTAATTTTGTAATATAATTTACATTATTTAAATTATGTTTTTATATTGAAGGGAATAAGAAAATAATGAAAGCTATAGAAATTAGAAATAAATTTTTAAATTTTTTTGAAAAAAACGGCCATAAAATAATACCATCTGCTAGGTTAATTCCTGAAAATGATCCATCAGTTTTATTTAATACGGCTGGTATGCAACAATTAGTTCCATATTTATTAGGAGAAAAGCATCCTGAAGGAACAAGACTTGTTGATTATCAGAAATGTGTTAGAACAAATGATATAGATGAAGTAGGAGATAATCGTCATTTAACTTATTTTGAAATGTTAGGAAATTGGTCTTTAGGAGATTATTTTAAGGAAGAGTCTATTAAGATGAGTTTTGAGTTCTTGACAAAAGAACTAGAAATTCCAGCAGAAAAATTATCAGTAACTTGTTTTGCAGGTGATGCTGATTGTGAAAAAGATAATTTAACAGCAGAATGTTGGAAAAAAGTAGGTATACCTGAAGAAAGAATATATTATTTTGGAAAAGAAGATAATTGGTGGATAGCTGGAGAAGAAGGACCTTGTGGACCAGATACTGAAATGTTTTATGATACTGGAAAGCCAAAATGTTCAGAAGGATGTAATCCAGCATGTGATTGTGGTAAATATATTGAAATATGGAACAATGTATTTATGGAATTTTATAAAGACAAAGATGGAAAATATACAAAATTAAAACAACATAATGTTGATACAGGGCTTGGACTTGAAAGAATGGCGATGATACTTCAAGGAAAAGAAACACCATTCGACACAGAATTATTTTTTAATTTAATGGAAAAATTAAAAGAACTTGCTATTGAAGAAAACATTGCTAGTAGAAGAATAGTGGCTGAACATTTGAGATCTAGTATTATGATAATAAATGATGGTGGAAGGCCAAGTAATGTTGATAGTGGTTATATTTTAAGAAGATTAATTAGAAGAATGACTAGACATCTTAATAAAATGGGAATAGATTTATCAAAACTTTCTGATTTAATAGATATAGAAATTGATGCGTTAAAAGAAATGTATCCAGAACTTATAGAAAATAGAGAAAAAATAAAAAATGTATTGATTGAAGAAAAGAATAAATTTACTAAAACTTTAAAAAATGGAGAAAGAGAGTTTGAAAAAGTATCAAACAGATTAAAAAATAATGGAAAAGATACAATAGATGGAAAGACAGTATTTAATTTATATGAAACTTATGGATTTCCACCTGAGATGACAGTTGAACTTGCAAATGAAAATAATTTAAAAGTTGATATTAAAGATTATGATATATTATATAAAGAACATCAAGAAAAGTCACGAATGGGAAGTGAAGTTAAATTTAAAGGTGGTTTAGCAGATCAGAGTGAAAAATCTATTAAATATCATACAGCAACACATTTACTTCACAAAGCATTAAAAATAGTATTAGGTGATCATGTTAATCAAAAGGGATCTAATATTACAGAAGAAAGATTAAGATTTGATTTTTCTCATCCTTGCAAAGTTACTAAAGAAGAATTACAAAAAGTTGAAGATATAGTAAATGAACAGATTGCAAGAAATTTAGAAGTAACGTGTGAAGAAATGACTTTAGAAGAAGCTAAAGCTTCAGGTGCAATTGGTTTATTTGAAAATAAATATGGTGATAGAGTTAAAGTATATACAATAGGAGATTTTAGTAAAGAAATATGTGGAGGACCTCATGTTACTAATACAGGAAAATTAGGACATTTTAAAATAAAAAAGGAAGAGGCATCTTCTGCAGGTGTTAGAAGAATAAAAGCAGTCTTGGAAAATTAAAATAAATTTGTAAAACAGAAAAAATTATGATATAATTACAAAAGAATATAAAATGATAGGAGAATATTATGTTTAAAACTAGATATGGAAATGTATTAACAGTTATTTTGGTAATTGTAATTGTTTTGATTTTAGGATTAATAGGATGGTTTGTATATGATACTTATAAACAACGTTCTGCTAACGATAAAGCTCAAGCTGCAGTTTCAGACTTTAAGAAAAAAATAAAGAAAAATACTAAACAGGGTGATGATTCGTTAGATGTAGGTAACGTAATAACAACTGAAAAATTAGGTAATGAAAAAACATATTTAGAAAATTATGAAGTAAAAGGTATTATAGAAATTCCAAAAAATGGAATTGAGTATCCAATTTTATCTCAAGTTACAAAGAGATCATTAGAACTGGCTGTTGCTATACTTTGGGGACCTGGATTAAATGAGGTAGGAAATACTGTAATATTAGGTCATAATTATAGAAATGGATTATTCTTTTCAGATAATGATAAATTATCTAATGGAGATAAAATTTTAATTACTGATCAATCAGGAACAACAATTACTTATATAATTTATAAAATAGAAGAAAGAGATCCAGATGATTCTGATTATATGCTTAGAGATACAGAGGATTATAGGGAAATTTCTTTATCAACATGTACAGATGATAGTTCTGCAAGAATTGTAATTTGGGCTAGAGAAGAAGAAAATAAGGATGAATCAGAAGAAAATACAGAATCTGAAGAAACAAACGAAAATACTCAATCAGATGATAGTAATTTAACTGATGAAACAAAAAATAATACAGATGAATCTGAAGAAAGTGATGATGAAGAATAAAATATTTAACATAAGGACAAAATTATTTTGTCCTTATGAAATTTTATTTAATTTACTTGACAAATCAAAAATTATGTTCTAAAATAGAAGAGCGTTAAGTGTAAAAATAATGGTGGATTTAGCGTAGCTGGTTAACGCGCCAGTTTGTGGCACTGGAGATCAAGGGTTCGAATCCCTTATTCCACCCCATTTATATATATTGGGCTGTAGCCAAGCGGTAAGGCACATGACTTTGACTCTTTATCGTTTTAAAGTTATTCCAAAACCGCAA
>CANRKJ010000026.1 GCA_947631185.1 uncultured Clostridia bacterium
ATGGACAGCATTTATTCGCTGATAGAATTTTTGAACCGCTTGACAATTATATAGATAGTATAAAAGAGGATTGTTTGCTATTTGAAAAAATTTATCCTCTATCAAGTAAAGAATATTTAGCGCAGGCTTCTTTGATAGTTCCCGAAAGACTAGAAGACACCGCGCAAAATTGGCTTTCAATGCGTGAATTACATATTAAAACTTTGAATTTTATTGAATCCATAAAAAATGATTTAACCGTAGGCGAAGCTAATTTGATTGGCAATATCGCTGAAACATTAAACCAAAACTTAGGGTTATTAAACCTACAATGCGATAGGATAATTAAATAATAAAAAATGATAACTTGGAAAATAGAAAAAAGAAAAATATCAGATTTAAAAGGGTTTAAAAAGAACCCCCGTAAATTTACGGAAAAGGGATTAAAAGATTTAAAAAAATCTTTAGAAAATTTAGGCGATGCAAATATAATAACTATTAATTCTGATAATACTATTTTAGGAGGACACGCAAGAATTCAAGTAATGAAAGAATTAGGCTATAAAGAGGTTGATGTTAAAGTACCAGATAGACTATTAAATGAGAAAGAAGCGGAAGAAACTTGTATAAGATTAAATGCAAATACAGCAGGCGAATGGGATTTTGATTTATTAAATGATTTTGATAGTTCGGATTTATCAGAATGGGGCTTAAATATTATTGAGACCCCCGATAATATAGAAAGTAAATATACTAGAAAAGTTGATATTCCTATTTATGAAATAAAAGGGGAAGAACCAACCATAAATGAAATGATTGATACTTCAAAAGCTGATAAATTAATAGAAAAAATAAATAAATTAAATATAAAAAAAGAAACAAAAGATTTTTTAATAAAAACCGCTACACGATTATATGAGTTTAATTATAGTAATATAGCCGAATTTTATTGCCACCAAAACAAAGAAGTACAAGAAATAATGGAAGAATTAGCTTTAGTTTTAATTGATTTAAACAAGGCTGTAGAAAATGGTTATGTACAATTAAATGAATGGATTGAAAAATTATTTTTAGAAACTTCGGAAATTGAATGTTAAATATAAATGAAACTTGTGTTTTTATTTTAACTTATGGTAGGCCTGAAAAAGTTATAACATATAAAGCATTACAAAAACAAAATTATAGTGGAAAAATTTATCTAATATGCGATAATACAGATGAGAAATTAGAAGAATATAAAAAAATATATAAAAATAAAGTAATTGTTTTTGATAAAAAAGAAGTAGCTTTAAAAACTGATACGATAGATAATTTTAATAATTTAAAAGCAGTAGTTTATGCAAGAAATGAAGTTTATAATATTGCCAAAAAGTTAGGCATAAAATATTTTTGTGTATTAGATGATGATTATGATAGGTTTGAATATAGAAGAATTGTTAATAATAAATTAATAAATTGCAAAATTAAAAATTTAGATGAAATATTTTTAGCAAGTTTTAATTTATTAGATAAATGTAAATTAATTGATTGTTTTGCGTATGCTCAAAACGGGGATTATATAGCTGGTAAAGATAGTTTTGAAAAAATTAATCATAAAAGAAAAATAATGAATGTATTTTTTTGTAAGGCTGAAAGATGTTTAGAATTCAAAGGAAGTATTAATGAAGATTTAACTTGTAGCATATATAATGGACAACGAGGGAAATTATTATTAACTTTTAATGATATATCAATTAATCAAAAAATTACACAAAGTAATGGGGGGGGGTTAACTGATATATATTTAGATTTAGGTACTTATGTAAAAAGTTTTTATAGCGTTATAGCCAATCCCAATTGTTGTAAAATCTATACTATGGGTAATAATGATTTAAGAATTCATCATAAAGTAGATTGGAATAAATGCTGTCCTAAACTTATAAGAGAAGAATTTAAAATTGCAAAAACCAACAGATAAAAACTTAATAAAGATACGAACCACGGAAGAAGCGAGAGAAAAAGGCAGAAATGGTGGCAAAAAATCAGGCGAAGCACGCAGAAAAAAAAAGACAATGCGTGAAGTTCTTGATATTTTAATGGAAAAACAATTAACAAACGCAAAAGGTGAAAAGGCTACTACCTTAGAAGCTATGATGACTGCCTGCATTAAAAAGGCATTAACAGGTGATATAAAAGCGAATGAGTTTATTCGTGATACAACCGGACAAAAGCCCAAAGAACAAATGCAGATAGAGGTCGACCGCCCAATTATATATGATGATGTGCCTAAAGAGGTAAAATGTTAAAAAATAAAAGTTTTATAACAGATTTTATTAATTTTTTTGAAAAAGAGTTTAATATTGAATTTTTGGGAGCGGATGAAAAAAGTCAAATGACAAGCGCACCGCTTGATTTTATAATATCATATTTTTATGGAAATAAAAATAACAGATTTAATAGCCCCTAATTTTTATGAATTACATAATATAATTAAAAATGAAGAATATTTTAATATTTGGTTAACGGGGGGCAGAAATAGTTTAAAATCATCTTTTGTATCAATTGAAATTATTTTAGGTATGGCAAGGGACGAAAAAGCAAATGCGGTAGTATTAAGAAAAGTAGGTAAATATTTAAAAGATAGCGTATATAATACTTTTATATGGGCTATTGATAAACTGGGGTTAACCCCTTATTATATTTTTTTAAAATCGCCCTTAAAAATTGTAAATAGATTTACCGGTCAAACAATTAGCTTTTTTGGACTGGATGAGCCGTTAAATTTAAAATCTATTAAATCCGAAAAAGGATATTTCCGCTTTATTTGGTATGAAGAAGTAAACCAATTTGACGGAATGCCTGAAATTAGAAGCGTAAATTTATCATTGGGGCGTGAACACGATAAACCATACTTTTTTTATACGTATAACCCCCCGCCAGAAACTGACCATTGGATTAATGAAGAAATTGCAATAAAAAAAGATAATAGAATAATCCATCATAGTACCTATTTAGAAGTACCAAAAGAATGGATAAAACAAAATATACTGTTAGAAGCGAAAGAACTTAAAAAATATCATCCTCTACAATATGAAAATGAATTTTTAGGCAAGGTAACAGGCAGGGGCTTGAATGTATTTAATAATATTGAAAGCCGTATTATTACCGATACTGAAATCAATAATTTAAGAATATTTGGTGAAGGTATTGACTGGGGCTATTCAGTAGACCCATTCGCTTGGGTAGCGGTAGGATATAATCGAAAATACAAAGATTTATATATTTTTGATGAAGTATACGGCGTAGGCTTCTCAAACCCCGTAGCAATACAATTGGTAAAAGCTAAGCATAGAAATCAATGCGTTATAAAAGCTGACGACGAAGAACCTAAAAGTATCGATGAATTTTGCGACGCTGGACTTGAAACCGAACGCGCTAGGAAGCCCGCAGGCTCAAGACATTATTATTTGAAATGGTTGCAGGGTTGCAGAAAAATAATTATAGACCCTGAACGCTGTCCTAACGCAGATAGGGAATTTAGAAAATATCAATATGTTATGGATAAAGCAGGGCGGGTTAAATCAGAATACCCCGACAAAGATAACCATACTATTGACGCTGTTTGTTATTCAATCAGAGAAATTGAAACTTATATTTAATGTTTAATCTTTTTAAAAAAAACAAAATAAAAAGGCAAAATGTAAATTTACCAAAAAAGCAAGAATTTAACACAAACATATTGCCTAATTACGAAGCTGAAATTTTGACAGCTCAACAAGTTCAAGACAGAAATTTTTATCGCAATGTTTTGCAGGATGTAAACGATAAACAAAATTTTGTTTTTGATAGCGCTTGTGATGATGTTTTGCCCGAAGTAAATTTAAACCCTGATTTACGCGATAATATTCTAGGGAGTGAAATTGTATTATCGCATTTCGGTAAAAATAGTTTTATCGGCTTCCCCCTATGCGCAATTTTAGGACAAGACTGGATTATAAACAAAGCCTGTACAATACCCGCTCAAGACGCCTTAGTCGCAGGGTACAATATAAACGTTAAAGACGCGGATTTAGAAAAAACCGACGTTGACAATATCGAAAAATTAAAAAATTATACTTTTAATAATAATTACAACATAAATGATACATTGATGAAATTTGCCCACAATAAAAGATTGTACGGGCAAGCTCTTTGTATTCCTATTATTGATGAATGCGATATGTCACTGCCTTTTAATATTGACGCTGTAGGGGCAGGATGTTACCACGGCTTGAAGGTAATAGACCCAATCTTTTCAATGCCTATACTTGATATTGATAGCGCTACAAATCCATTATCAAACAGATTTTATAAACCTACATTTTTTAGAGTTGGAAACCAAGACATACATTATTCTTGGTTTATATTCAATACTTTAAATGAAGTATCAGACACGTTAAAGCCTACATACTATTATGGCGGTGTACCATTACCGCAACTTATTTATAAGCAGGTATATGGCGCTGAAAGAACGGCAGACGAAGCCCCTATGTTAATGATGAGCAAGCGCTTGAATTATATGGACGGGAATTTAAACGCATTTTTATTCGAGCAAAGCAAACTTGAAAAAACTTTAAAAATGTTTAGCTGGCTTCGAAATAACTGGGGGGTATTATTAAAAAAACCTGACCAAACAATTGGTCAAATTGATACATCTCTTACGGATGTGGATACTGTTACAATGCTAAGTTTTCAAATTGTATCGGCAACGGCGGGTATACCTTCAAGCCGATTATTAGAAACAAGTCCTAAGGGATGGCAATCATCCGGAAGCTATGAGGATGAACAATATAAACGCTTATTAATGACTGTCCAAGGGTTAGATTTTGAGCCGTTATTAAATTTACATTATAGGCTTTTATCTAAATCGTATTTAGGTAAAGATTACAACTTTGAATGTAAGTTTGAAGCGCTTCAACAGCCTACGCCCAAAGAACTTGCCGAAATAAACGAAATAAACTCACGCACTGATAGTACATATATAAACGCGGGCGTAATTTCAGCTGACGAGGTTAGAAACAAAATCCGAGATGATAATAAAACGCAATATACTACTTTGAGCGAAGAACTGCCTGAGGAAGTGGATTTTAGCGATTTGTTACCCGATAACGAAGGCGAAAATGAAAATGATACAACTACCCCCCCCTCAATTAACGGGCAACAAGACCCTATACTAAACGGAGCTCAGGTTCAATCTTTAGTTAATGTTGCTCAATCTGTTGGAATGGGTAAAATCTCAAAAGAAAGCGGAATGAGTATTTTAAAAACTGCTTTTAATATGCCTGAAAATGAAGCAGAAAGCATAGTTAAAGAAGCTGAAACGCCTGAAAATAAAGATTTGTTAGAAAATAATAATAATGATATTTAGCGATTCTTTACAAGTAAATCAAGGTATTATGAGATGGTATGTTAAACGACTTAAAAGTTTAGCTATCAAAATGCAAAAAGAGTGTAAAGAAGAATTAAAAAAAATATATAAGGCAGGTTATCCTCAAATAGCTTTTGATGAGAGCTTGAGTTCTCAAGCTAGGATGTTGTTAAATACATTAAGAGAAAAGTTTGGCGCATTATTTACTAATGAAGCTAAAAGACTTGCAAACGGTCTTATAAAACAAACAAGGCGTTATTCCAAAAATCAAATAAATAATGCTTTGAAAAAAGCGTTACCCCCTAGTGAAGTAAACAATTTCTTATTAAAAGGCTCTGCAATTCCTGAAGCCGAAAAAGAAACTATAAAAGCATTATTATTCGAAAATGTTTCTTTAATTAAATCAATCCCAGATGAATATTTTAAGCAGATAACGGGCGCTGTGGCTAGAAGCATTGAAAACGGCGAGGGAATACAGGCCTTAACAAAACAATTAGTTAGTTTTGGCGCAAAGACAGAGCGCAGAGCACAATTAATTGCACAAGACCAAACACGCAAAGCGTATAATTCAATTAATATGCGTAAGTTCGAGCAAGCAGGAGTTAAGCGTTTTAGGTGGCGTCATAACGGCGGAAGCAGAGAGCCTAGGGAATATCACAAAAACGTTTTAAACGGCAAAATCTTTGATTTAGACAAAGGCGCGCCAAATGACAAGCCCGAACCAAAATATATATATCCCGCACAATTGCCATATTGTCATTGCACAATGGAGATTGTTTTCGAATGGGAAAATGAATAAAAGTATTAATTTATTTTAACTTTTATTAAGAAAATTAAGATTAACGAAAAATAGAAATTTTTTATTTTTAAGACAAATCTTTTAAAACTCAGCGGTGAAATTTTTACTTCTTTTGTTTTTGGTTTAACCAACTAGGAACCTTTAAAACCTAAGGTAAAAACCTTAAAAGGTTTATACCATAAAAACATTTAAAATTAAATATATCGAATCGATATAAAAAACAAGTCGGTTCGATATAAATTGATAATAAAATGAAATTATATTCCGTAAAATATGTTTTATAATTATTAAGATATATTAAAATAAATATCGTTTCGATAGGTATTAATTATGTTAAATAAAATTGAGCAGATTTATAATAAAAATGTATTTGATAAAAAAGAAATTGATACAAACGATTTTTGGATTTTAAGAGATAATCCCGTTACTAAAGAGGGTATTTTTTCTTATATGGGTTATCAAATAAGCCCTGATATACAGGGAGATAAAATTTATAAAGTATTTAGACCCTTGAGTGAAGTTGCAAGCCCCGAAGCGTTGGAAAGTTTGAAACAAATACCTTTTATAAACGAACATACTATGCTTGGTGCTTCTCAGGGCTTTGCTAAACCCGAAGAAATTGGCGTTGAAGGTGTAACAGGCACGAACCCTAAAATTGATGATGAAAATAAGACGGTAACAGTTGATTTAAAAATCTTTAGCGAAAAATTAAAAAAATTAATTGAAGCCGGCAAAAAAGAACTTTCACTAGGTTATAAATGTGATTATGAGCCTGTTAATAATCCTAATTATGATTTTATTCAAAAAAATATCCGTTATAATCATTTAGCTTTAGTTGATGAAGGCAGAATGGGTCACGATATATGCGTAATGGATAAACAAATTGTATACGATAAATTAAATATAAAGGAGTATCAAATTATGGAAAAAAAAGGCGTTGATAAACGCGAATTAATCAAAGAAATTATGGCGATTGCTTCTAAGCCCGATACCGATTTTAAGGGCGGGGAATCAGAAAAAGAAGACACAATCGCTAAAAAGTTAGAAGCTATAGCTTATAACCCTTCTGAAACTGGCGCAAATGATGAAGAAAATGAGCTTGAAATTAAAGAAGGCGTAAAAAAACCGGAAGAAACCGACGTTGAAATCAAAAAAGATGATGTTCTTGATGAAGACTTACCAAAAGAAGAAACTATCGTTGAAGAAAAAGTTGAAGACGCTGACGTAGATAAACGCGAATTAATCGACGAAATCGGAGGCATTTTAAAAGATAAAATTGATGAAGAATTATGGCGTACCGTTATCGGTAAAATTGAAAAATTAGCTTATAATAATTCTGAGGCAGGTGCGAATGATTGTAATAAAACTGTTGATGATTGTAAACAAGCTATGGACAGTGCTATTAGTATGGATAAAGCAATTAAATATATTGCAGAGCGTGACGACTTAGTAAACCGCGTTAAAAAAGTTATTGGCGATAATGTTAATTATAAAAAAATGACTATAAACGAAGTGGTTAAATACGCCTGCGATAAATTAGACATCAAAAATTCGCTTGATTGCTTAAATGGTTATTTGAAAGCAAAAACACCTGTTAAAGCGGTAGTATGCGATAATTTAGATGTAAATTATAGAAACTCAAACGTATTAAATGATTATTTAAAATAAATTATATAGGAGATAAAAAAAATGGTTCAAACACAAGTAAACACCAAGTTAGCAATTGGCGTTGAAGGTGATTACGCTGACGACAGCCCTAGACGTGAAGCTGGTTTTATAGTCCAAGGCTTTACCTCAGGCGGTTCACAAGCACAAGGTTCAATCCAAATTGCCACTAATCCGAGCGCAAATTGCGCTGTAACTGTGGGTTCGGTTGTTTTCACTTTATCAACCGAGGCAGAAAGTTCAAGCGGTACAGTTGTAAAAATCGGTGAGGCTGATACAAATACAGCGTCAGAATTAAACACCGCTATAAATGCGCAGTTAGGAGAAACTTTAACTGCTTCGGTTGTAGGTAATATAATTACTGTAAAAGCTAATCAAGTAGGATATGAAGGCAATTATATTACGCTTGCCACATCTGACAGCGCGAATATAACAATAACTGCTATGTCAGGCGGTGAAGCCGGTCAAACTTTCCCCGCTACTGTAGGCAGGGTATTTTCTTATACAGGTACTGAAAATGTTGTACAGGTCGGCGGTGAAAATTTCGCAGGTATATTAGTTAATCCGAAAGAATATGCATTATATAACGGATTAAACCCAACCTTGCAATTACCTGATGGAGTTACAGGGGGCATTTGCTCATTCGGACATATATTTGTACGCTCTTTAACAGCTTTTGCACCTAACTATTTAGCGTCATACGATAAAAATACAGGCGCAATTTATGCTTACTCACCAGAAACAGAAGCGCCAAACTCATCTGAACAAATTGCAAACGCTAAATTTGTTTTAAGTTCAGGCGAAGCAGGGCAAATCGGAATATTAGAATTAGGCGCATAATACAGAAAGGAATAAAATAAAATGAAACAATATTCAACAGAAAAATTGTATCTTACGCCTAAACAAGTTAAAGCATTTGATACAAAAAAATATACAAATTTAAAAATGTCTGATTTAAACACTTTAGGCGTTGCAATGGACGCACAAGTTTCATTGCAAACAGTGCCTTCAATCACTTCACCCGTACAATTTTTTCAATACTGGGTATCAAAAGCGGTTGAAGTAGCTACTGCTTCAAGGACTATTGATAAAATCGCAGGGCGTACTATTGCTGGGGCTTTTGAGGATGAAGAAATTGTCGTACCGTATATTGAATTAACAGGCTCAGCAAGACCTTATACCGATACGGCAAATATTCCCTTGGCTTCTTATAACCCTAATTTTTTAGCAAGAACAATTATAAGAATGGAAGAAGGTCTTGAAGTGGGCTATCTTGAAAGCCTTAGAGCGTCAAGAATGCAAAGGGACGACCACGAATTAAAAGCAAGAGCCGTTGCAGAATCTTTAGCAATATCCGCTAATGATATCGGCTTTTTTGGCTTTGCAAACGGTCAAAATCAAACATTCGGATTTTTAAATGACCCTAATTTACCCGCCTATAGAACAGTTGCTCAAAACGCAGGTCAAAACTCTACTTCTTGGACTAATAAGACATTTAATGAAATTACGGCAGATATTATAACAGCTGTATCTCAATTAACAGTTCAATTGGGAGGCAGATTTAACCCCGCTGTAGACGCATTTAAACTTGTATTGTCTTTGGCTTCATACCAATTTTTAAATACTTTAAATGAGTTAGGCACTCAATCAGTTTTGGAATGGTTAACTAAAACCTACAAAGTTGAAATCATACCCGCTCCTGAGCTTGACGGAGCTAACGGAGGACAGAATGTATTTTATTTAATGCTGGATGAATTCAACGGCTCAAGAGTTATTGACCAGTACGTCCCCGAAGTATTAAGACTTATCGGTATGGAAAAGAAAGCTAAAGTAACCGTTGAATCTTATGCCAATGCTACGGCGGGTATTATTGTACAACAACCCGTTGGTGTTGTTAGATATTCAGGTATTTAATCTTTTGGCACTCTGACTTACTCCCTATTCAAAGTATAGAAGGGCTTTATTGCCCTTCTATATGGGGGTTTATAAGGAATTAAATATGTATAAAATAATATCAAATTTAGAAAATAATA
Source organism: uncultured Clostridia bacterium (assembly GCA_947631185.1). Lineage (GTDB taxonomy): Bacteria > Bacillota > Clostridia > TANB77 > CAG-508 > Scatovivens. Next base: position 9,863 of record CANRKJ010000026.1, read on the forward strand.
TATTAAGTGATATACTGATAAAAAAAGGCGTTAACTATTTTTCAAAAGAAATAGTTGCAAATCTGCTTCAAGAGCCAGTTTTTCAATCGTTTTTAAAACGCGGTTTTGTAATTGTTGAAGATTTAAAAATTAAAGCTGATAAAAAACAAGAAAATATTCAGCTGAATAAATCGAAATCAAATAAAAATAAATCGAAATCAAATAAAAATAAATAGGGGGTAAAATGTATATATTATCAAGATTAGCCAATGACCAAGTTTATATAAAATATAAAAAGGGATATGGCAATAAAAATATAGTTGAAAAAGAAATTTTAATAAAAGGCAAAGCGGATATTACAACGCGTCAATTAATTACTCCTATGGGTGTATTGACAAAAGTAAGCGATGATGATTTTGAAATTTTAAAAGAAAATCCTTGTTTTAAAGAGCATTGCGAAAGAGGATATATTTCTTATTATAAAATTAAACCTGATATCGAAAAAAGTGCACAAAAATTAAATAAAGATGAAAGCGCACCTCTTGACAATGAAAAAATTGAAAAATTAGCAAAAAAAAGAAACAAGAAAGCTCCGAATATAAATGCTGAATAATTGCAATAATTGTAATAATAATGTAGTTGTAAATATAGACAAGTTTATTGCTCAATTCCCTGAGTTTAATGATGATGTTTATAATTCTTTAATTCCAGTTTACCTAAAAAGAGCGCTTACTTTTTGTAGCGCCTGCAATTTTGGAAGACTAAAAAATTATAAAAGGATTCTTGCAATATATCTACTTACCGCACATTTATTGACGCTTAGTAATCAAACCAATAATAACGGCAATTCAGGACAAGGGGGCATAGTAGGCAGTGCCAGTGTGGGAGATGTTTCAATTTCGTATGTGCAAATACCTAACCTTGATAAATTTGATTATTGGCTAAGTCTTACGCCGTACGGATTACAATTGATAGCGCTTTTAGAAATTCTTTCATCTGTACCGTTTTATATCGGCGGGAGTTACGAGAGAGTATTATAATAAAAAACCGCTTTTACAAGCGGTTGGGATATACTTCGAACAAAAAGTATTATAATTATATCATTATTTCATACATTTGTAAATGAAAAAAATAATTAAAGGTCAAAAGTTAGAAGATTTTATAAAACGATTAAAACCCTTTAGCGTGCAAGCGGGGTTTTTTGAAAATTCTACATATAATAGTGGTTTACCTGTTGCAAAAGTTGCTAAATGGCAAAATGAAGGTTACACAGTTAACGTGACTGAAAAAATGAGAAAATTTTTTTTAGCAAAGGGCGCACCGCTTAAAAAAAGCACAACACAAATTGTAGTACCTGCCCGTAATTTTATGACCCGTGCGCGAGGTAAAGTAAGAAGTGCAGAGGGAATGAATGTTATAAATAAATTAATGCTTGCCGTAGTAAATGGTTCTATGACAATTGAGCAGATGTGCGAACAGTTGGGACTATATGGGCAAGGCCTTATACAAGGCGAAATAAGAAACACAACAAACCCGCCTTTATCTGATTTAACAATTCAATGGCGCGCACAGCAATATGCTAGCAAAGCTAAAAAAAATAAAAATACAGGGGTTACCTCTGCTAACCGTGACCCGCTTAGAGATACGGGTACAATGCTTGCAAGTGTAAGCTATAAGGTAAATAAAAATGGTTCTTAATTTATTGCCTATCGCAATGAAAGCAACAAATATTTTAGGTTGCAATAAAAAAATCTTATATTATCAATATAACGGCACAACAACCGATTCAATGGGGCGCGATATTCCCGATTATTTAGACCCGATTACATTATGGGCGAGTGTTCAAGCTGTTTCCAATAAAACTTATCAGGAACTTGGACTAGATTTAAATAAAAATTATAAAACAATATGGGCTGAACATCCGTTGTTTTCAATAGCTGAAAGAAAACAGCCCGATAAAATATTATACGATAACTTAACATTTCAAATCGTTGAGAATCGTAAATGGTCAGAAACCAACGGATATACAAGAGCGCTAATTATTCAAATAAAATAAGAGCGAATCTAAATTAATTTTATTCAAACGCACTTTTTCAATGAAACATTTTTCTTTTAAAGTGACGCGCATTGTTTTATTTTTAGGGTCTAAAGATTTTGGACGCCCCGCATTTAATCTTTTACCGCCTTTAGACAAATTGTACTCCTCCCTTAAATAAAGCCAGTTTATTTTGTCCTTCGTTTAATTCAAAATCAGGCCTATTGATTTTTATAAGATTTAAAACATTGATTAAATCGTGTAAACATTTGGTTTCTCTTTCAATAGCTTTAAAAGAGCCTATACTATTTGCAAAATAAGTAGCTTTGTTGAATTTTTCCTGCAAATAATCAATATAATCTTTTAAATCTTCTTTTTGCATTTTACAAATCGCAACCGGAAAAATATATTTGCCGTTACCGTCTGTAAATTTTAATTTTAATTCGTTAAATCTTTCTTTTTTCATTTTAATACCTCTTAATTTCATTCACATTAATATAATAACACATATTTATATTTTTGCAACATAATTCAAAAAAAATAATACGAAAGTATTACAAAACTTTACAATAATGTATACAAATAGAAACATAAATGCAATATCTTAAGTTTAAAACACAAAACCAAATATATGCGGATTTTATAAATTTAATAAAAACGGGGTTTAATGAGCTTCAAATATTTGATTGGGATGTAAAGCAATTATATTCGCCTTTTCAGACAGAGCAATTAAAACCGACGGTGTTTTTGACTATTGTTTCAAATATAGATTATGGCGCACAGTATATGGATTACAAAACGCGCATATCTAAACAAAAAAAAGAATTAACAATACGCTTCTCTGCGACCCGTGACGAGCAATTTAATGATACGGTGAACACTTATAACCCAGTTGATATTTTAACCGCTTTAAATGACTTTGTGCGCTCGGCTATTGGAATTAATTCATTGAGTAGTATGGGGTATGCTCAATATAAAAGCCAAGTGTTTAATATTGAAAATTATATTGATGATGATGAAGATTTTAAAACATTGCCCTCATTTAATTGCACATATCTATATACAAACGAATTTAATTATCCTTATAAAAAATTAGATAGTTTCGATTGTAAAATATACAAAGTTTAAAAATAAAATATACATTTTACGTATAATTTAAACACTAAATAATACATTTAGGTATTATTTTTTAAAAAATAAACAAAAAATTTGATTTTAATTACACAATATAGGAGTTTTTTATATGCCGATTCCACAAAGTAAATACGTTGATATTACTTCAGCGGTGGCAAATACTCAAGCGGTTGCTAATAAAGAGCTTATACCAAGGGTATTAACCACAAACGAAAATTTCGCCTACGGGCAAGTTTACGAATTTACATCAGCTAATGAAGTAGGCGCATTGGCGGGTTATAGTTCAACCGAGTATGCTTTAGCAAGTATATATTTCGGTTGGGTATCTAAAACCGCGACAAGCCCAAAAAAAATATCATTCTTTAGATATAGAATAAATGAAGCAACAGCGCCATTTTTAAACGGTATTGCGCCTGTAAGCGTTGTACAACTAGCAAAAGTTAACAATGGGTCAATAACTGTTTATTTAGGTGATACTTCGTTTACATTAAACAATCTTAATTTTTCGAGTGCGCAAAGTTATGCAGATATCGCGCAAACTTTACAAACTGCCCTACAAGCTAATACACAAGGCGGTGCACTGTATACCCAAGCAACTGTTTCATATACAAATAATACCTTTTTATTGACAGGCGGTGTCAAAGGCGCAAATAATATAGCTTTACCAACTGGACAAGATTTTAATTATAATGCGTACCCAATCGAAAATACGACAATTAATTTAGGTTATACAAGCGTACAAGGAAGCGCACAAAGTTACGTACCCGAATTAACTCAAATTATTGCAAATGAAACATTAGATGAAAGCACAGCACAACCAAATCAATGGTTATATACAGGTGTGAGCGTTACATCTTATGAAGTTAAAAAAGATAATCAAACGGGATATACAACAGTTCAAGGCGTTCAAAATGCTTATGTTACCGAAGAAACGCAAATTTATTTAGACGCTGGATGTACCGCAGAACTTGCGCAAGCAGGGAATGAAGAATGGACTTATGTAGCAGACGAGCTAGGAAGTGCGCCCGTCACCCAAACTGTTTACAACGTTTTAGAATATGTCGTCACTCTTGCATATACTTCAACAGTTGCTGGAGAACAAACAACAAGCGGTTATACTTTAACGCAAACACAATCGGGCGAATATGTTCAAACTGGTGCTTATGTTGTTTTGGGTACAGGTCAACAAGTCCCTGCATTAGTTAACCAATGGAAAGCAAACGGACAAACAGCTATTGCTTACGAATTAAAAAACACAAGCGGATTAATATTGTATTCAAAAGTTGGCGGTACAATATCGGATGACGGCGCAGACCCGCTTTATACTGATATAAGGTGCGAAAATCAAGCGCAAGAAATAACAGCAAACGAATATAAATATACGGGCGTAAGTGTGACTACATATAATGTTGAAGCGATAAATTTTGAAGGTCAAGAAAATCTTTTTGAAGATAGCGCTTTATTAACGCCTTTAACAACACAATTAAATTTTCAATATTATGGTGATACTGTGGTTAATACGGTTAAATTACCTGACGCTCTAGGTTGGACAGATAGCGCAACCGTAAGCAACGGTCTGGACTTAAGCACAATCAACCAAGTATTAGATAATATGGTTGATTTATCAACAAACTTTTTAACATACGGTTTTATAAATTACGCAGACGCAGTAAATAATATATCTGCAATCGGCGCTTGGAATGATGAACATAACAACGACTACAGATTTTGTTTTGATGTTTCAGCGCAAAATTATCAAGATGTTATTAATGTAGCTAAAGGATTTACAGGATTAACAGCGCATTATAATATAAACTACGGTTCAGGCGTACCTGCTTGGATAATGAGCGCTATATTACCTGCAACGACAAACTATTCAAAAGATAACGGTGTTAAGTCTTATATGTTCCAGCAATTCCCGTCAATGCCTGTAAGTGTTGGAATTAGCGGTGACGGTTCGTTATATCAAACACTTGACAACCTCAATATTAACTATAACGGACAAACTCAGAAAAGCGGTTCTATATTGGCATTTTTTCAAGACGGTTTCAATACAAACGGAGTTGACACAGCCGTATTCGATAATGAAGCGTGGTTAAAAGATAGTATTTCAACTGATGTTATGAATATGTTTATTGGGCTTGATAATGTCAGCGCTGATAAATCAGGGTTAAATATAATGACGGGAATATTAAATGCTAATTGTGAAAAAGCATTAAAAAATCACGTTTTCGCAATCGGAAAAACATTAAATTTAACCGCACAAGCGTATATTACTCAATTAACAAATGATGAAAATGCTTGGTTGGATGTACAAAATAAGGGCTATTGGTTCGATATAGTCATCAACACCCAAACATCAGGTACAACAACGCGTTATGTAGCAGAGTATATTTTAATTTATTCTAAAAATGACACAATTAGAAAAGTTATTGGCTCTGATATATTAATTTAAACTTAACCTCTTTCTCTTCAAATATTCGACTATTGTAATATAGGATATTGTCCTATATTACACTTTTTTTAATTAAAATTTATAGGAGTTATATAAAATGCAAGATACATCAAGCGTAGGTTTGTTAGTAAGGTTAACAGCTTCGGTCACATTTCCTTTAGGTATTAATATTACGGCATTTCCGGAAGATAACGACGTAGGCGTTACGGGTTCAACCGAAATAGCAGGGCACGCGAGCGGAATTAACGGCGATTTAATAACTTGGTGCGTGGCAAATGGAATAGAAACACAAGTACCAGTTATTCCAAATACCGTAGATGAAAGTTTAATGGATATTTTATTTCAAGCAAATAGAGTTTCAAAAAATCGCTTTCCTAAAAAAGACATTATCAATATGACCGTTACAAATCCTGTAACTGCTGTTTCTAAAACATATAAAAACGGTAAAATGTTAAATGCGCCTGCTGGATATCAATATGGCGGTGACGGCCGTATAAAAACAAAAGTTTATACATTCGTTTTTGAAGACGTGGTATAATTTAATAAAAATAGGGAGTTTTAAAAATGAATAATGATATTCCGAAACTTGAAGCTAAAGAGATAGAAATTAACGGCTACAAGTTCACAATAAGCAAAATGCCTTCTACTATTGCACAGCGTGTTTTAATGCAAATACCAACGGGTTTAATTCCTATCATATCAAACTTTACAAATGCTGAAAATGCGGTATTTGAAATGCTTTCATATTGCGATAGGGTATACCCTGACGGGCGCGTAGTAAAGTTAATAAATAGGGCGATAATTGATAATAATGTCCCCGATTTACAAACTTTAATGCAGTTAGAAAAGGAGGTTTGGGAATATAATTACGATTTTTTAGACTTTGGCGCTCTTGCGCCTTTCTTGAAAAAGTGTCTTTACCGTGTCGAATCGAATCTTTCCAAAACATTGACGGATTTATTGGACAAATTATTGTCAGTGGCAGGGCAACGTTAAGGGAATTACAGACAGTATATACCTTAGAAGACGCAATGAAAATTTTTGAAGCTGAAAATATTTCCAAATACAACGAGTATCTTATAACTAAGGCTTTAAACAAAAAAAATGGCAACTAGTAGCGCACAATCTGAATATCAATTTGTTATAGACTTTGTGTCCGAAGGGCTCAAAGAAATGCTTTCGCTTGTCGGTGATGTAGACGAAAGTTTGAAATTGTTTGAAAAATCCGAATATAATACGGAAAAAGCAAACGAAAAATTAAACGATTCTCTAAAAGATACTGACAAAATATTAAAAAATACAAATGATAAACTGAATGAAGCAAAAAACAAATTAAATCAAAATACCGATTCAGCGTTAAACAATGCAAATGCTAATAACAAAGTTGAAGGCAGTCTAAACGGAATATTTAAAAAACTTATTTCAATAGGCGCAATTTATTCTTTAGCCCATAAGGCTATGGATTTTTATAATGAAGGTCTTCAAATGGATGAACTGGCTAAAAAGACAGGGGTTTTAAGAGATGAGCTTCAAAATATTGCACAGGCTGGAAAAGTATTTAACATTTCAACTGAAACAACGGCAAGCAGTATAACAAAGGCACAAGAGTATTATAAAAAGACATTTGGGGTAAGCACAACGGGCGAAAATGCCTATGAAGCAATCGCTAAAAAAATGCAAGGTATGAGTGCCAGACAGCAATACGAGTTTGGGGCGTCTATTGGACTTGATGAGGGTACTATTGCTTTATTATCTCAAGGTGTCGAAAGTTATAAAGAACAATTAAAAGAAGCGTCTAATTACAAGTTGTTTGATGAAGACGACTTGAATAAAATGCGCGAATATAGGCAAAATATTGGACAATTAAGACTTGGTTTTAATCAGTTTTATGCAATTATGGCGCGCGCTCTTTTACCTGCCGTAAATGCTATTTTAAAGCCAATAGGACAATTTTTTAAATTTTTATCAAATCACGAAGGTTTAGTTAAATCCATTGCATTATATGCAGGACTGGCGGGTGTATTAATCGGCTTGCCAAAAATAATAGGATTAATTACTACTGCTTGGAAGCTATTAAATACCGCTTTTTTGGGCTTACCTATAGGGTGGGTAGTGGCAGGAATTACCGCATTATTTTTAATCATTAACGATTTTATTAATTTTTTGCAAGGCAATAATTCGGTTATTGAAAAAGTATTAAAATCGTGGGGCGTTGATGTAGAAAAAGTAAGAAAAACTTTTAACACATTTTTCAATGATGTAGCAAAAAATGTATTAAAATTTATAGAGCGGTTTAAACAAGTGCTTGATTTGATTGAAAGAGTTAGACGCGCACAGTTCAAACTGGACGATACGGCAAATAATAATAATAACTTAAATACTTTACCTGCGGGCAGTAGGTTATATTCTACCCCACAAGACCGCCCTGTAAATCAAAGCACGTTTAATGATAGACCAAGTAATTACAGCCGCACTACGAATAATAATAAAAATGTTAATATCGCTACGGTAAATATTCAAACTCAAAATATGACCCCTGCAGATATTAAGCGTACAATTTCAAGTATTGATAACGGCATAGCGGGTTAATATGAATATATTAGCAAGTTTAATTCAATTAACGAACAAGGTTCTTGTCTTGTCGAATGAAGGAGCAACAATTAAAAAATTCGTTGCTTATTCTGACAATAACCCTATATTAGAAGAATTGGAAATATTAAGCTCTGATATTCAAGATGAGTCAGAAATGTTTCAACATCCAATTGAAAGCGGGGCAAGCATAACGGATAGCCGTATTTTAACGCCTAATATAGTTAATATAAATGCTCTTATATCTTTCGATGACAGCGAAACATTAACAGACCTTGAAAATTTATATATTAATGCTACGCCTTTAAAAATTCGCGCGGGCAATAAAGTAATTGATAAAGCTATTATTAGTGCAAAGCCGAATGCGATAGATTCAGAAAGATGGGACAAATCTGCTTACGATATAGTATTTAGTGAATATTTTGAAGTTAGCCCCGTTTATGTAGAAATGCCCAAAAGTGCGAATAAATCAAGTGTTTCACGAGTTCATAGCGGGATTAAAAAATCTACTAATAAACCTGTTAAAAAAAATTCGTGGGCATATTCTGCTATATTTGGGGGTAGAACTTAATGTATGATATAGAATTATCAAATGAATATGCTAACCAAGAATTCAGCCTTCAAATTGATGAAATACCAAATATTATAAATGTTTTATTACAAACTACGCCCGCTGGCGCTTTATTAATGACATTAAGTATAAATAGTAATATTTTAGGAAGTGCATTTATTTGTGCGCCTAATAGATTGCTTGTTGAACAAAATTATATCATTGAGCAGTTAGGCGGTAATTTTATATTCCAGTGTGAAAATGACATTTATCCAAATTATAATGATTTTGGTACAAAATGTAACTTAAAATTCTTGTTATCAAGTGAAATAGCGGAAATACAAGCCAATGCGTGAGAGAATATTATATTGTGAAGTTCAAACTGATGAAAACGATACGACACAATTAAAAAGACTGGAAGGGTTATATACAGTATTTAACGGCTCACGTAAAAAGGGCGATACAGCAAATGAAGCACAAATTCAGATTGAAAATTTAACTAATGCTGATATTCAATTTTTAAGCACATATTCAACCCCATATTTTAAACAAAACAGCAAAAAAAAATTAAGAGTATTTGCGGGGTATGGTGATATTGGAAGCTCTTTAATATATGAAGGCGATATTGTAGAAGCAATACCAAGCAGTCAACCCGATACAACTTTAAATATTAAATCAATGGGGTTGTATTACGCGCAAAGAACGCCTGTTACTTTTAGTATTGAAAATACCGACAATCAAAAACTTGCACAATCAATAGCGGATGAATTAAATTTAAAATTTGACTGGGCACAGGATAATCAAGTTAAAAATATTTCTTTTTTTCATTTTACCGGCTCTAAAGGTGAATTGATAAAAGAATATAATAAACAATCGGATGTATTATTGTATGAGGATAACGGGGTTTTGCACGCCAGTGCTAAAAAAGTGCAAGCGCCGAGCGGATATGTTCCGTTAATATCTCAAAAAAGCGGGATGATTGGTATCCCTGAGCCTGATAAAATAGGGGTAAAGGTAAGAGTATTATTTAACCCGCAATATTCATTAAGCACTTGTTTTAAATTAGAATCCGAAAGGATGAGCGGACTAAACGGTAATTATTCAATCTATCAAATGGATTATAGCCTTGCTAACCGCTCAACAGATTTTTATATTGACATTTTAGGACAAGCAATAGGCACATAATAAAATGAGCAACGAAGAAAATCAAGTTCAATTACCATTAAACCTGCCCGCAGATGATAACAGCACAGAGGGTTTACTTAATTTTTTCAGAAATAAAATCGGTATATGGATTGAAAAAATTGCCCCTGCGCAGATTGTAAGCTATGATAGGGTAGCAAATAGAGCAGTTGTTAAAATTTTAAACAATGCAATAACTACAGACGGACAGGCTCTTGAGCGTAAAAATCTTATTAATATTCCTGTACTTCAATATGGCGGGGGCGGTTTTTTCTTTAATTTCCCAATAAAAGAAAATACTATAGGCTGGATATGCGCGTGTGATAGAAATATTGACATTTTTAAACAAAATTACACACAATTTACCCCTTCGTCATTAGAAAAACATCAATACAAAGACGGCTTTTTTATACCTGATACTATAAAACCATTTAATTTTCAATTATCTGCAGAGGATGAAAATGCGGTTGTTTTAATATCGGAAGACGGATTAACTAAAATATCACTTGCGCAGGGGCAGGCAGTTATAACAGCTGAAAATATAACTTTAAACGGCACTAATGTTACGATTAACGCAACCAATATAACTGAAAACGGTACATTGACTGTCAATGGGGCAACTACTATAAATTCGGATTTAACTGCCACTGGTACTTGTACATTTAGCAATAAAGAATTTTTATCACATTTACATTCTAACGGTAATCAGGGGGCAAATACGGGGGGTGTTGTTTAATGTTAACTTTTGCAATTAACGAAAATAACGATATATTCCTTGATAGTAACAATAATATTGCCCTAGCAACAAATTTAACCGCAATGGGTAATATATGCGTTAATAAATCATTGACCCGTAAAGGTGAGGTTTATTACGATACCGATAAGGGTATTGATTTTTTTAATAGTGTTTTTGGTGAAATTGCAGATACATTAATTTTTCAAGCAGATTTAATAACACAATTAAAAGATACGGTTGATGTTATTGATATAAAGAATTATAATTATAGCATTACAACTTCTAATAATTCACAAATATATAATTATAGCGTGGATGTTCAAACTAATTACGGAGTTATCCAATTAAATGGCTAGCAATCAGTTTACAAATTTTACTTTTAATCAAAACGGGGTAATAATACCCGATACAAACGATTTAAAAACTACGGTACAAGATGAATTCAAAAGTGCTTTCGGCTCTGATTTATCCCTAGAAGACAGCACGCCACAGGGGCGCTTAATTGATATTGAAACAAACGCGCGACAAGATGTTATTAACTTTACGGCAACAGTGGCGAATTCAATATGTAATGCTCAAAAGTCTGGCGGGTCAATATTAGACAATTGGTTAAGTAATTTTAATTTGCAACGTGGAACAGCTCAAGCGTCAGTTGTTAATGTAGTTGTTACGGGGTTGCCGAATACAATAATTCCTATAGGCGCTCAAGCTCAAGATGTAAACGGTAATATTTGGCTTAATGAAAGCGAAATTATAATCGGAAATAATGGTACGGCTACAGGTGTATTTTATTCACAGGAACAAGGGGCAATTACGCTTGAAGCTAATCAGCTAAATAAAATAATAAGCGGTCAGGCTTTGGGCGTAACAGGGTGGCAGTCAATCAATAACCCTTCATCTGCTATTGAAGGCACAACCGTAATGAATGATTATGGCGCGCAACAATTGTTAACTAATTGCTTGTTTAGAGGTTCGGCTCTTTTTGGCAATTATAAAAGCGCGGTAATAAAAAATGTTAACGGGGTAATTGATTGCTTTACTCTTGAAAATCCGTACAATGAAATATTACCAGTTGATAATATTGAACTAGCTCAACATAGCGTGTATGTTGCCGTGTTAGGCGGTGAAGCGCAAGAAATCGGACAGCAATTATTTTATATTAAATCGGCGGGGTGTGCTTGGAACGGAAACACTACCGTTATTGCAAAAGACTTAGTATTTAATACATCAAGCCCCGTTACATTTGAAATTCCTGAACCGTTGCCAATTGGTGTAGAGTTAAGTATTACAAATTTAAACAATACATCTGATAATTTAATTGATGATATAAAAAATGTTTTAATAAATTATTCAAATAATCTTTATGCTGAAAATAACCTGCCTGCGCCATACATTAGAGGTACGGTTAATACGTATACTTTAACTAGGGCTTTAATGTCGAATATCGAAGGTATAACCGTAAATTCATTAAAAATTGCGCCTTATATTGCGCCGACAAATATAAATATAACCATAACGCAGGGCGCTGGATTATCTAATCCGAGCGTTGTTTTAGATACATTTATCGGACAAATAAGCGAAACGGGCATATATAATTTTATATATGGTATAAATTTTAATACCAGCACGGCTTCAGTGTCACAAACAGAGGGTAGCGGATTAAGTCAATTAGAAATAAATAAAAATCAATTCTTTCAATTATTTAATACAAGCGAAACATATACCTTTAAAATACAGACTACCACAGAAGGTTTATGGGAATGCGAACAAAATGGCAATTTTTATACTTTGGCGCAGTTAGGCATAAGCTACGAGGGTGAAGCTGATACGGAAAGCGTTGTTCAGGTCGAAGCTACAGTTAATAATAGTTGGTTATATAATAATGAAAGTATTACACTGGGCACGTATGGAATAACGATTAGTGGCAGTCCTGCTTTAAATGATGTGTTGACGGTAAATTTATATGTAGCTAAAAATATAATTCACGCCACAAGTCGAATAGTTAAGGCGTCTGTCGTATCTGGTATTTATTGGGCGCACGTTGACGCAGAAACTTTTAACTCACAAATTAAAGCGTCAGGCGTGTACGCTTTTGTATATAATACATTGAATCAATGGACGCTTGACTATGCGCCTGTAGATATTAGCCAATACGGGTTAACAGTATTTGGACAGCCGATAGTTAATGACCAAATAATTGTTCAATTTAATGACGGCGATTATACTACACAGCCTTTACAAGTATATTGCACAGAGTATCCAAGTTTTTCGACAGAAAATATATATGTTACAATCACAAACACAACTCAAATATATAACTAATCCGGCTATATTTGAAACTTTCGGCTATGAAATAAATTATATGCGTCATATATTATGGCAGTATGATAATGCCGAGGTATTAAAAAAAATAGCGCAGTTAAAAACTGAATGGTATCAAAAGAATATACTAGGTTTTTGGCAATATATAAGCGATAGTTTTTTGAATATTATGAATGCGGATGAATGGGGAATAACCAACTGGGGCAATCTTTTACAAGTTAACCGCTTATATAACATACAAGGTCAAGATATTACATTATCATTGGATTTATATAGGCGTCTGGTCGCGGGTAAGTTTAATTTATTATATAGTAATGGCTCTATACCTGAAATTAACCAATATTTAAATTTTGTTTTTTCAAACCATAGAACTGAAAATACTATTGCGGGTTTTTGTAAAGATTTACAAAATATGTCCGTAATATATAACATTTATTTTGAACCCAATCTTGAAGAATTGGCGTTAATGTATAGCCGTGATTTTTTACCTACGCCCGCAGGTGTTCAAACTAAAATATATTTATTCAACCCGTCTACGACATTCGGATTTTTTGGAAGCGGATTAAATACATTTGATAATGCACCTTTTTGGGATGGACGTTATATATAAATATGATATAATTATATTAAAGGTTATAATATATGAAATCAAGCGAATTAATTTTTCCTACTCCCTTGCCTGAGCCTATAGCAAGCCAAGGCGATAAAAATAATATACCGTTAAGCAATCCTGTTTCTAGTTCAAATCTGGCAAGCATTCAAAGCGGTTTCCCTGCTATAACTTCACAAAACGTTAATGAAGGCGGGTTACCTCCTATGCGCGCTGATTTTAACGGATTATTTTATTTAATATCCGATATTAAGTATTATCAAATGGCGGGCGGTCATATAACTTTTAACCAAGAGGTATGCAATACTATAGGCGGTTATCCTAAGGGTGCTGTTTTAGCAAATATAACCGATACTAGTATACAATATTATAAATCGGTGGTAGATGATAATACTTATAATTTTCTAGAAGAAGAATACGACCCTCAATACTGGCAGGCTATAGGTGTGACGATTGATGTACCAATTGCGACAACAGAAAGTTTAGGTGCTGTACAGCCTGACGGGAAAAGTATAGGAGTAACGGAAAAGGGCGAAATATCGGTATTACAAGCGCCTATCATAGATACATTTCACCCTATCGGTGACCCTATAATTACATTAAATAATACATTAAACGAAAATGAAATTTGGCTTGAGGGTGGAAGTGTTGCACAAAATACATATGCTAATTTGTTTAGTGTCTATCAATATAATTATACTCCTGTTCATACTATATATAATTTTAATGGAACTTTAAACGGGGAATTAAATTTTGGAAAAGATTTTGTTATTGCGCCTAAGGCGCTTACGGATTATGCAAAATCTAATTTAACTTTACCGAATAACACTTCAGATTTTAGTTTTGAAATTCCTGTAAAAATAACTTCTTTAAATCAATACAACCAAACAATTATACAGTTTGGTACAGAAAATACAAAAAGTATAGTATTACAAATAGGCACATCAGGTCAATTTCTTTTGAGTCTTTCGAGTAATGGCACGTCGTGGGATATAACGCAGGGGTATGCTTCAACTGCTGCTCTTAGCGCAGGTTCTTGGTATATGATAAAATTTGCTTATAAATATTCTACAAAAACGTACACTGCACAATATGCGACACTTAATAATTATACTCCGCAGGAATATGGGAAAATAGCTTCTTTAAGTGGGTTGCAATATAGCGATGGTTTAACTTTTACCGCAAGCGCAGATTTTTATTACGCAAGTAATTTGAATTGGTATTTTGGAAGTATAGAGCCTGTAAATACAACAGCAGGTCAATATTTTAATGGTTATATTGATTTAGGGGGGGTAAGTTTAAATGGGAATGCTTCTAGTGTATTAAGCGCGCAATCAATTGCAAATTTTAATTTGCCTGATTTTAGAAATAGAAGTTTTTGGGGAAGTCCTGACGGTAGTTTTGGTCAAATAGAAGCCGGTCTTCCAAATGCAACAGGTTCATCTGGATACGTGGTTTCTCAACAATCAAGTTCTTTCCAAAAGGGTGCTTTAAAATTTAACGCACAATCATACGGTAACGGACCCGCAAAAAACGTAAATTATTCAGGACCAATAGAATTAGATTTATCTTGGGCAAATTCAATTTACGGCAATTCTGATACAGTTCAGCCTCCTAGTATTAAAATGCGTGTTAAAACGAGGTATCAATAATGCAAAATTTTATTTATGAATATGACGTTAGTACAAACGAATTTTTAGGCAAAAAAAAAGCCGAAGCAGACCCCGAAGAAACGAAAAAAAGAGGTGTATTTGTACCTCTTGTACCTGCTTATGCAACGCTTATTAAACCGCCTGCGTTTAAAGAAAATCAAATACCTGTTTTTAATAACGGTAAATGGAAGATAGAAGCTGACTATAGAAAAAATTTTTACGAAGTCGATACTGAATTAAAAGTACAGCCTATTACATCTATCGGCGATATATCAAAAGACAATTTCCTTGTTTCAAAAGAAATCGGCGAAAAAATAAAAGAAAATAAAAATCATTTTAAAATCGACAACGGACAAATTGTCGAAAAAACAGAAGATGAAATAAAAAAAGAAGAAATTGAAGCAAAAGAAAAACAATTTGACGAGTTATTTTTTTATACTTCTTTAGGGTATGTTAAAAGGACAGTAACATTTCAAGACGGGGATACGGCTAATTTCTTGACTGATATTGTACCGTTGTTAGAGGTTGACACTCCTATTATTACATATAATAAACCTGATTTTGAAAATCAAGAAACGCCTTCACAAAATAGAAATGTAAAAGTAACCGAAATATTTTTAACGGAATGCAAAAAACAATTATTGAAAGACTTTTGGGGCAATGAGGTATGAAAATATTAAGTCTAATTAAGCATTCTATATTTATATTATATAATTTAGATAAAAAAGGATATGAAAATGTTGAAAAAATTAAGCACTCACCTATTAATAACAAGCCTGATTTTAGGTTATTCCTTGGCTCTTGCTGATGTTGACCCTAAACAAAATATTGAAAATAACAAAGGATTTGCTTCGATTAATTACGATAGGCAAGATAGCGAAAAAACGGGCAATCAAAAAATTATTAATGACCATAGCGCATTTAATATTAACGTGATTATTGTTAAAAAGAGCGCTTTGTTTTGTAAAGATAAAGCCGAAAATAACAATAAGTAGAATTGCATTATATATAGAGATTTATTTTTAAATGTTTTGGGATAAAGAAAAAATAATATATATTAGGCAATTGCCTGAACATAAAGAGGGGCAACCGTATATAAGAATACCGCGTGAGATTGATAAACTACCTTCTACAATGCGTGAGGATAGAGAAACGGGCAAGTGGATAACTTTATGGGAAGAAAAATTAAAATACCCTTATAAGACGACTTTTAAATTTAAGTTAGAAGTTAAAACAAATATTAGAATGTATATATTTGATTTACCGCTTGAAAAAGAGCCGGACGGCTCGTTATCTTTTATATGGAACGGCTGTAATATACCGAATAGTTTGTGGTCGATTTTAAAATTTTCTAAAGATAGCCCGCAGGGTCTACAGGCTTCTTGTTGGCACGACGCGTTATTATTTAAAAAGGTTGATTTTATTGAGCAATTGCATTTAAAAGGTATTGATATAACCGTGGGCGAGTACAGACGGTTAACTACTTTAATTTTTAGACAAATATTAAAAAATTTTGGAGTTAATGTTATAAAAGCAAATATTATGGCGGGCGCTGTCGGAGCTTGGCAGTTTATATCACCTCAATGGTGGGGGGTAGAAGACGAATTATTATAAATGCGCATAGGCTCTTGCAATAATTATCTTACTTTTAAATATAACAGTATTTTAAAAAGGTACTGGAAAAAGGGGCAATTGCCCACTGTAGTAAAAGGATTTTACGGAGAAAAGTTAACGAATGTTACGCTTGAGCATTTAGTACCTCATTCACAAGGCGGTAAAACTACTTTAGCTAATTTGGTTTTGACGACAGCACAGCGTAATAATTTGAGAGGAAACTCGCCTTTAGAATGGTTTATTGATAAAAAAACGGTTGATGAATATTTGAGCCAATTTATAGATGTTAAATTGCCTAAATTTGATGGCAACCAATATGTTGCAAGTATTAAAAAAACTTTAAAAAATATGGGGGTATATGAATTTAAACTTTAAAATTTCCGAGTTAATACATTCCGATAAAGCTATAGAGCATAAAATTAATAATATGCCTGATATAAATAGCTTAGATAATATGTTAAATCTTATTGTTTTTTGTTTGCAACCTGTTAGAGAACTTCTAAAAAAACCTATGATTATAACATCAGGCTATAGAAACGCACAAGTTAATAAACTTGTTGGAGGTAAACCGAACTCACAGCATTTAAAAGGTGAAGCGGTTGATTTTAAAATAACGGGAATGACACCGGCGCAAATTATTAATACAATAAAAAATTCAAATATTGAATATGACCAGTTGATAAATGAATATAATAAGTGGGTACATATTTCGTATAGCAAAAATCACAATCGAAAAGAATTTTTAATAATAAATTAACAGGACAATAATTAAATGGATATAGAAAAAATGCAACAGAAAATTAACGAGATTTATAATTTTTTATTTGGCTCACCCTTAAATCCAGAGAAAATCAGCTTTGTTTCTAAAGTTAATTTAATGTTTGAGGAGCTGGGGTTTTTAAAAAAAACGCTCATTGCTTCCATTACGTCAATTCTAATATTTACTTTTTATATGGGTCAAAAAATTAATACTCTTGATGATTTGGTTCAAGATAACTATGCAAACTCTCAAAAAAATGATATAATTATTGACAGGTTAATTGAAATACAAAAAAAAATCAAATAGTGTTTCTCTTTTCAAAATTATCTATCTAATACTTCTTAATTAATAATTCACATCTGATAATTAAAGCCCGAAAGGGCTTTTTTTTTGCTTAAAATCCTCCATATATATTAATTTTTGTAAAGAGGGTTGAATAATTTTATAATCTGTGTATAATTTAAATATAATCAGTTTAGGAAAAAAAGGAGTATTATTATGATTAAGAAGTATTTATTTGGTGCATTTTTTCAAAATTTGGACAATAATTTTTCTATCCAAAATCAGATTGAAAATGAATTTTTAACGGATGATTTTGAAAAAAGATTAAATGAATTAGAACCGATTATTCAAAATCGAGTTTTAGGCAAATTAAAATTATATATTAAAGAAAAAGAATATTATTCAACGCATAAGCTATTGAAAAATGAAGAATTGGAAAGACGGGCAAAAAATTTTTATAATAACTTACTGGACTGTAATTTGATTGATGAAACAGGAAATTTGAAGGCAGGCATAGAAGAAACTATTGACAGTGCGATTTTTTCCTAAGTAGTTCATTAATAAGGGGCAATTATTGAGCTATTTTTCTTTACGACTGGTTATGGACTAAACGAATACGCTACCAATTTGCCCCATTTTTTTAAAAAAAGGAGTATTTTATGAATAATTTTTATAAAGCAAGCATTGAATTTGAAAGAACGTTATCAGAGCCTTTTAACCAAGAAGAATTTGACGAAAGTTACCAAAAAAAATATGAGGATGAACCTGATAATTTTGATGAATTTTATATCGAGTTTAGGGGGAAAAATGAGCGGTGAATATTGGATTGACAAAGACCCTTATAATTTTAATACTGAGATTGATTTTATTAAATTTTATCATCCTGAATGGGTAAAAGAAATAGAAATAGAAATAGAAAAGAGGGAAAAAATGAAAAGTATTGAAGAAATTGAAGCAAAAAAAGAATGGATTTTAAAAGCCTTGAATGATGATGATAATCAAACAGAGGCACAACAAATAAAATTATGGGCGCAATTGGATTTAATTAATTGGATATTGATTTAAAAAGGGGATATTATGAAAGAAGTATTAAAAAAAATGTTTACAAAAGATGAAATAACTTATTATTTAGTGGAATTATTGAAAATTGATAAAAAAAATCTTGCTACTTTAAAAAAAATGATTCGCGTTAGAAACGATAAATTATTCGGATTATTTTTAAATAGTGAAAGGGGTAAATAATGGAAAATAAACTAGCTGTTTTTGAAGTTTTGAATAGTATAAACGTTAATGATAAAAAGGAAACAAAAAAAAGCGGCAAAAATGAATTGGCATATTTATCTTGGGCGTGGGCGTGGGCAGAGGTCAAAAAAAGATACCCCGAAGCCCAATACGTAATTTATAAATTTGAAAACAATTTGCCTTATGTGTACGATGAATTAACTGGGTATATGGTTTTTACGTCAGTAACTATTGAAGGGATAACTCACGAAATGTGGCTTCCTGTTATGGATAGCAATAATAAGGCAATGAAATCAAAGCCCTATTGTTATAAGGTTAAAGAATATAGCACGGAGGGTTATTTTACTGGCAATTATATTGATAAAACGGTCGAATGCGCTTCGATGTTCGATATAAATAAAACCATAATGAGATGTTTAACAAAAAATCTTGGTATGTTTGGGCTTGGATTATATATTTATGCGGGTGAGGATTTACCCGAATCCGAAATTGAAGAAAAGAAAAGAAATACAGCAGATAATGTTTTTTCAGATATTCCTAAATCGTATAATTGTTCTAATTGCGCAAAAGAGATAACACAAGCAGAGTATGCTTTTAGTTTAAAGAATTTTAAAAAATCTTTATGTAGAGAATGTCAAAAGTTAGAGAAGGAAAAAAATACAAATGCAATTAAATAACATTAATTACTATTCAGATGAAACTAACAAAGAATATTTAAGCGTTTCGCAATTTAAAAATTTTTATGGTACTCTAGATAATAATGGCTGTGAAGAAAGAGCGCTGGCGCAAATTAACGGTGAATTTTTAATTGAGCCTTCCAAGTCTATGTTGCAGGGTCAATATTTAGACGCTTGTTTTGAAGGCACAGAGGATAAATTTAAAAATAATAATCCTGATTTATACACTCTAAAAGGCGAATTAAAAGCGGAATATAGACAAGCTCAGAGTGTGTTTGAAAGGGTTGTACAAGATGATTTGTTTTTTAAATATATGGACGGAGAAAAACAAATCATAATGACGGCTAATTTATTCGGCGCGACGTGGAAAATTAAAATGGATAGCTACCATAAAGATAAATGTATTGTCGATTTAAAATTTATTGAGGATATTCATAAAAAATTTTATTCTCACGATTTAGGGTTTGTCAATTTTATCGAGTATTGGGGCTATGATTTACAGCTTGCAATTTATCAGCTTGTGGTTGAAAAACATACAGGGAAAAAATTACCCTGCTACATTGCCGTAGCAGATAAAAAAAACCCGCCTGACTTTGAAATAATACAAATAAATCAATATTGTTTAGATTCTGCAATCGAGTATTACGACGTAGAAAATAAAACAAAAAGGATAATTGAACTTAAAAAAGGTACTATTGCGCCCTCTAAATGCGGTGTATGTGAATATTGCAGAGAGCATAAAGTTTTAAAAAATCCAATAAGCAGTGATTTTTTAATATATTAAGGAGTATTTATGAAAAGTATTTTAAAAAATATTAAAAAATATTTAAAACCATTTATACAACTGGCTATAATCTTTTTTATATTCGGTATAATATCTTATTTTTTAATTTTCGTATTTTTTACCTATTTATACAATTTATAATTATAAATTTATGTAACAAAATAATATATTTATATGAATTTTGTTGCAATTATCAAATGAAGTGTTATAATAATATTGTAGTTGAAATTAAGAGGTATTAAAATGAAGAATAAATTACTAAGCGAGCAAATATGCGAGATATGCGGGATTAAACCTAAAACTTATCAAGATTACGAACTCAACGAATATGAGCTTTATCCTGATTTTTCCGAACCTGAAAATTTCGTTGAGTTGCTTGAAATAATATCAGAAAAAGCAACCGTTTTATTTAGTCATAATGGTGTTTATTTTGGTTGCTCAATTCATTATGGATTTGACGCAATATTTGAGGCTGTTAAGGGAAGTTTGGCAAAGAATTTTTTAAATACTTTGATAAGACAACATTATAGCAATTCTTATTATCCTAAATTGTTAGATTTAGAACCAATCAAGCAATCAATCAGAGAGGCAGAGTGGAAGTATGACTAAAACAAATTTTGAGAAAATAAAAGAAATGAGTATTGGTGAATTTATTGCAAAAACATCTCCTTGTTGCGAGTTTTGTATATATGCTTACGGATGCACTATTGAAAAAAATTGCAAAGAAGGTATGAAACAATATCTAGAAAGCGAGTATGAGGAATGAACATTGATAACCTTATTATTATAAATATGTGGGATAGACCTTGTATGCACTTAATAGCAGAGATTTTACCTGACGAAAAAATTAAATATATAAACAAAATTTTAAGAAAAGAATATCCTATATTAAAAAAGGGTAATGGTTGGGCAAGCATTAAGGATTATGGCTTTATATTTGATGAAGGAACTAAAAAATTTATTCAAAAGAATGAAAGTATTGTCAAGTATGATGATGGCACACTTCGCAGATGGCAAGGCTTAAGTGAGTTTACTTATGATGATATTGTTAATAGTTCCAAGTGTGGTGATTAATTATGACAGAATCAATAATAATAAACGGTGTTGATGTGGGCGAGTGTAGTTACGCAATTTTACCTAAAAAACAATGTCCTATGAAATCAATGCCATACGCAAAAGAAACAAGCTGCACTGCCTGCAAAGAAAATAATACAAGATTAAATTTTTGTAAAAACAATCCTAATTGCTACTTCAAGCAGCTTAAAAGCAAAGAGCAGGAATGCGAGAAGTATAAAAAATTTATTGAAACCGTAAAATCAAGAATTAAAGGTTATAAAGAAAGTTGTGATGAATTTTGTCAGTATGATAGAAAATGTTGTCATAGTTGTTTTACTGGCGGTGCTATTGAACTGGGTGAAGATATTGAAATGGATATAAGCGAGGTGGAAAATGAACGATAGATTAAAATACAAAGTATTTGATAAACGAGATAATAAACTAAAAGAAATTAAAGGATATACTTTTTCTTTAATGGAGTTTGAGTTGATAAAGGAGAATAACTAAATGATCATAGACGAAAAAATCAAAGAACTTGAAGAAAAACAAGCGGAAATTTTAAAAGAAATTGAGGAATTAAAAAAAGGACAAGAAACTTTTAAAAGGTATAGAGCTGAAAAAGATAAATATTATCGTTCTATCAATTTTGATGGGAACATAATATATATAAAAGAGATTAATGCAGCATCAGATAATTATAGATATATTACTGGCAACTATTTCGAAACAACCGAAGAAGCCGAAATACACATACAAAACCTCATAACCTATCAGCAATTAAAAGATATTGCTTTAAGGTTGAATAATGGGCAAGATATTAACCAAGGGGATTATTATAAAGATAAATATTATATTTACTATGACAAAGAAAAAGAAGAATTTTTATTAGATTTTGATTGTACTGCACAAAGTTTAAATGTAGTTTATTGCCTTGATGAAAACTTTTTAAATGTTGCCTTATCCGAGATAGGTGAAGAAAAATTAAAGCAGTTATTGAAATGGGGGATATAATGAAAAATAAAATATCTTTTGAAGAAATATATTGGTTTTTGTTGAAGGCACTTATTTTGTTTTCATTTGCGGGAGTTGTTTCGGCTTGGTGTATTATTATTTTTAAAGGGTTAAAGTATATTTTGTCATTACAACTTTAAAATAAAGTTGTATATTATTTATAAGGACCGAGAACAAATGAAAAATTATCAAGATATTTTTAATGAAACTCTAACAAGAATTAGATATTCAGTTGAGGGGGCTGTGAAAGAAAATAGCCCTTTAATGCGCGCTATCGTTAAAGCTATGTATAATTTTACTGACCAACTGATTGCAAATAAAATAATAGAGGACAGAGAACAATATGGAAATTACAACTCAACAAAATAAAATACAAATCCCGTATTTTCAAATATATGCTTCGGATTTATTAATGTACAAAAATTTATTGTCTGATGAAGAATTAATAGAAGTTATTGAGGCTATTGCGGTTAATTGTTTGTTTAATAAAGAGAAAGAATTTAAAAACGAATATCAAAATGCATTTTATGAAAAATTAATCAACACAGCTGAAAAAAATAAACAAAATTATTTAACAAAAATACAAAATGGTAAAAGGGGTGGTAGACCTCCCAAAAATCAAGATGAAATCCAAACAAAACCTATAGGTTTTATATCGGATAACCTATCGGATAACCTATCGGATAACCTATCGGATAACCTATCGGATAACCTATCGGATAACCTATCGGATAACCTACAGGGTAGCCTACAGGGTAGCCTACAGGGTAGCCTACAGCCAAACCAATATAATAGAAAAGAATATAATAGAATAGAATATAATAAAATAAAAGATAATATAAAAGAAAATTTTAATAATTTTTCTTTTAGCGTTGATTTAATTTTTGACAATAATATTAACAAAGTATTTAAACTATATGAGGATTTATGCAAAGACTTGATACCTATTAAATTTGAAAAAAGAAATCAGTCTTATTTAGGTTTAATAAAAGAATTTTTAATTCAAATTAAATGCGATTTTGATTATGTAAAAGAACTTTTTATAAAAGCTAATAACCAAAAGACATTTTATAAACAAAAACTTATGCTTATGTCGGTTATTAAAAATCACGATAAAATTTATGCCGGTTTAGGCGGTGAAGATTTTGAGAAGGACATAAATGTCCCTTGCAAAAAAGAACCAAGTTTTAAAGAAAAAATGGAACAATGCAGATTGGAAGCAGAAAAGAGAGAAAAAGAAAATGGATTGTGACGAATTATGTATTGATTGTGAAGGCACAGGGGAATAAAAAGAATATATAAATGGAGATTAGAAAGATGATTAAACACGAATTTATTAGCAAACTATTATCATTGTATAGTTTTGTACAATCCAAAGATGAGTTTGGCTCATATTACGATTCATATAGCCGTATATTAACAAATAAAATAGACTATGATAAATTATGGGATTTATTTAGCCAAAATTTTGGAAAATATCCCCCTACAGCAAGTGAATTGAAGGAATTTGCTAAACAATGCTATATAGAAAATATGGCGCTTGGAAAAGCAGACATAAAAACATCCATTTTTGCAGTTAAAAACGGGTGCAGGTATGAATTTGGTACGAGCGGAAATATTTCAAAAGATGTTAATTGTTTAAAACAAGCAGGCTTTTGCGATATATCTGTTAGGAGTTAAAAATGGAAAAAATTTTACAAAATTTTACAAAGTTAACCGTAAGAGAAAATCGTATAATTGAACTTTTGGCGCACGGATATACCACTTCTGAAATATGTAAAAAATTATACATAGCTGATTGTACTGTCCGTACTCATTGTACAAACATTTACGATAAATTAAATATATCAAACAGCAAAAAAGATGTATGCTATTTAAAAACTAAATTAATTTTGTTGTATTTAAAATATAAAAAGATTCTGCCTGATGATTATTATATTGACATTTAATTTAAGGGGTTGAAATTTTTAAAATTGTACTTTATAATATAAATATCTTTATTATGAAGTGTCTAGATTTTTACATAGGCATAGGAGTAATTTTAAAAAAGAGGTAATTTTGTCAACGGTATATTGTTGTGGATTTAACCAAGAAAGTAAAGTTTATAACTTGCCGGCTGTTAATTGCGCTTGGAAAAAATTATTTTTTTTAAATGCCTGTTGTGTGTGTGGTCAATGTATTGCACAATTAAAAATATGTACTAAAAAAGGCGAAATTAAAATAATTGGCAGGTATAGAGGCGAAAAAGCGCTCGCTATACGTGATAAAATTATTAAAGAAATAAAAAAGTATAAGGCGGCAAATGGCACTTGGCAAAACCAATTGATACATTATAATAATAAAGGCGATATTTACAATTTTAACAATCAAAAAGTTGGTAAAAACGAGGATTTTGTTAAATAATGAACAAATTTAACCAATTAGTTATTTATTTGATAGCTATTCAAAATTTTGCGAAAGATATACATTATAGCGTGAATGGAGAAGCATTTTATGGACAGCATTTATTCGCTGATAGAATTTTTGAACCGCTTGACAATTATATAGATAGTATAAAAGAGGATTGTTTG
>CANRKJ010000027.1 GCA_947631185.1 uncultured Clostridia bacterium
AAACTAATATTTTAAACTTTGCTTTCGCAAACTTTAAAACATAAGTTTCTGCGTATTCGTAAACTCGCTTCATCGTCATTTACTATTTTTTTATTTGAACTCTTTTTACTCTAGCTATTTTACGGCTTGAAACTAATATTTTAAACTTTGCTTTCGCAAACTTTAAAACATAAGTTTCTGCGTATTCGTAAACTCGCTTCATCGTCCACTGGACGCGCTCGTTTACTCATCTTTCTTGGTTCTTGTTGAAACTATGTTGTCTAAAATTGATTTTGGAACTTCTTCATAATGAGAAGGCTCCATAGAATATGTTCCTCTACCTTGAGTTTTTGAACGTAAGTCTGTAGCATATCCAAACATTTCTGATAATGGAATGAATGCTCTAATTTCTTGCATTCCATCTATGCCTTCCATACCTTCCATTCTTCCTCTTCTAGAGTTAACATCTCCAATAACATCTCCCATGTATTCTTCTGGTACTGTTATTTCAACTTTCATTATTGGTTCTAATATTACAGAACCACCTTTTCTACAACCTTCTTTGAATGCCATAGATCCAGCAATTTTGAATGCCATTTCTGAAGAGTCAACTTCATGGTAAGAACCATCTACTAATGTAGCTTTAAAGTCGATAACTGGATATCCAGCAAGGACACCACTTTCAGCAGCTTCTCTAATTCCTTCTTCAATTGGTTTAATATATTCTTTTGGAACAACACCACCAACGATTTTGCTCTCAAATTGAATACCTGTACCTGGCTCTAATGGTTCCATTTCTAACCATACATCACCATATTGTCCACGTCCACCTGATTGACGAATGAATTTTCCTTGAACTTTAACTGATTTTCTTATTGTTTCTTTGTAAGCAACTTGTGGTTTACCTACATTACATTCAACTTTAAATTCTCTTTTTAATCTATCAACAATGATATCTAAGTGTAATTCACCCATACCAGCAATAATTGTTTGACCTGTTTCTTGGTTTGTATATGTTTTGAATGTTGGATCTTCTTCAGCAAGTTTTGAAAGTCCAATTCCCATTTTTTCTTGATTTGCTTTGTCTTTTGGTTCGATAGCAATATCAATAACTGGTTCTGGGAATTCCATTGATTCTAGTATAACTGGATGTTCCATATCACATAAAGTATCTCCAGTTGTAACTTCTTTTAAACCAACAGCAGCTGCTATATCACCAGAATAAACTTTTGTTATATCTTCTCTGTGATTTGAATGCATTTGAACAATTCTTCCAACTCTTTCTTTTTTGTCCTTAGTTGCATTAAGAACTGTTGAACCAGCTTCTAATGTTCCTGAATAAACTCTAAAGAAACATAATTTTCCAACAAATGGGTCTGTGGCAATTTTAAATGCTAATGCTGAAAATGGTTCTGTATCAGAAGTCTTTCTTTCTACATCATTTCCATCTTCATCAACACCTTTAACATCAGGAATATCAAGTGGTGATGGCATATAATCAACTATAGCATCAAGTAATTCTTGAACTCCTCTGTTTTTGTATGATGATCCACAACATACTGGAACTAAGTTATTAGCTATTGTTCCAATTCTAAGACCTTTTTTTATTTCTTCTGGAGATAATTCTCCTTCTTCTAAATATTTTTCCATTAAGCTATCATCTTGTTCAGCTGCAGATTCAACCATAGCTTCTCTATATTTTTTTGCTTCATCAACTAATTCAGCAGGAATATCTGTTTCTTCAATTTCTTTACCTAAATCGTCTTTGTGAATAAAAGCTCTCATTTTAATTAAGTCAACAATACCTTGGAAATTATCTTCAGCTCCAACTGGTAATTGAATTGGAACAGGGTTTGCTCTTAATCTATTTTTCAATTGCTCAACACATAAGAAAAAGTTTGCTCCAACGATATCCATTTTGTTAACATATACCATTCTTGGTACATTATATTTATCAGCCTGTCTCCAAACTGTTTCAGTTTGTGGTTGAACACCACCTTTTGCTGCAAGAACTGTAACAGATCCATCAAGAACTCTAAGAGATCTTTGAACTTCAACTGTAAAATCAACGTGTCCAGGTGTATCAATAATATTTATTCTATTATTATTCCAAAAACAAGTTGTAGCAGCAGAAGTAATTGTTATACCTCTTTCTTGCTCTTGTGCCATCCAGTCCATTGTAGCTGCACCTTCATGAACTTCTCCTATTTTATGAGTCTTTCCTGTATAGAAAAGAATTCTTTCAGTAGTAGTAGTTTTTCCAGCATCTATATGTGCCATTATTCCTATATTTCTTGTTCTCTCTAATGGGTATGCTCTTTTATCGTAAGCCATTTTTTTCTCCTTTCGTTTAAATACAACTCTTATTTCTATTTAAATACGAATTTATATTTATTATATTGTAAATATTTTAAATAAATTTCTACATATTTTAATATATAGATTATAAATTTTACCACTTGTAATGTGCAAATGCTTTGTTTGCTTCTGCCATTTTGTGTGTATCTTCTTTTTTCTTAAATGCTCCACCGTTTCCAGCTATAGCATCTAATATTTCACCAGCTAATTTTTCAGCCATTGTTTTTTCATGTCTTTTTCTAGCATAAGTAACAAGCCATCTTAAACCTAAAGTTTGTCTTCTTTCTGGTCTAATTTCTAATGGAACTTGGTATGTTGCTCCACCAACTCTTCTAGCTTTAACTTCAAGTACTGGCATAACATTTTCTAAAGCTGCTTCAAATACTTCTAATGGATCTTTATTTTCTTTTTCTTTAATTATATCAAAAGCTCCATAAACAATACCTTCAGCAACTGTTTTTTTACCATCTAACATTATATTGTTTATAAGTTTTGTTACAACTTTACTATTATATAATGGATCTGGTAATATTTCTCTTTTTGCTATATATCCTTTTCTAGGCACTATTCTTCACTCCTTCTTTATAAAATAGATATTAGTCTCTCTAATATCCTAGATATTTAAAAAAATATCTAAAGTTACTCTGAAATTTCTAATTTTCAGTAATAGCGCTGCTCAAAATCTATACATATATACGAATTATAAAATTCGCATAATTTATCTTCTTTGGACCATTTTATAAATAATATCTCATTTGAAATTCATTATGTTCAAACATACAATAAATTCTTGATATTGATTAAAAATTCCAAGAATATAAATATAAATTACAAGTACGCACTATTAAACAATTATTAACATAGTTATATAACTATGCACACCTATTATTTTTTAGGTTTTTTGGCACCATATTTAGATCTTGCTTGCATTCTATCTTTAACACCTGCAGTATCTAGAGTACCTCTAATAATGTGGTATCTAACACCTGGTAAATCCTTTACCCTTCCACCTCTTATTAAAACAACACTGTGCTCTTGTAAGTTGTGACCAATACCTGGAATATATGAAGTTACTTCATATCCGTTTGAAAGTTTAACCCTAGCAACTTTTCTTAAAGCTGAATTAGGTTTCTTAGGTGTAACTGTTTTAACAACTGTACAAACACCTCTTTTTTGTGGTGCTCTATTATTAGTTTGGATTTTCTTTTTTGAGTTAAATCCCTTTTGAAGAGCTGGAGCTGTAGATTTTGTGATACCAGTTTTTCTTCCTTTTCTAACTAATTGATTAATTGTTGGCATTTCTTGTAATTCACCTCCTGTTTTTAAAATAATAAATACGCTAATATATAAATACATTAGCGTATAACATTTTATCATCTTTTTATTGTAGAGTCAACTATTTTTTTCAAATGAATTTTAAAATAAATTTTCATTTTTTTCATTTAGAAAATATAATTTAAATTATAATAATTTTTTATATTCTAATATTTAATTTTCTACCTATTTCTTATTTTTTTTGTAATATTTTCTTTTCAAATCATCACTAATTGTTTCAATAGAAAAACCTTTATTTAAATAATATTCAAAATTATCTTTAACACTATTTTCAACTTGATCAAAATTCAATTTGTAAAGTGAAGATTTTTTTCCCTCTATTATAATTTTATTAGATTTATTGTCAATTCTAATTATTGGATAATTTTTGTATTTATTATAATAATCGTAACATACTTTATTTGCATCAACAATGTTTTGTACTGAAGAAAAATTAGGCTTTATCACATTATTATTTTCAATATCTACCCTACAAGCTAGTTTTCCATTAGCCTTTTCAATTTTTCCTTTATATTCATAATAGTTGCTAAACTTTCCAATGTAATTTACTGAATCTACTTTTTTAAATTTCTTATCATTTGCTACTATTTGATAATTAATATCGTTTTTTCCAACACAACTAATTTTAAATTTATCTACTCCGTCAAAATTAGTTTCTTTTTCCATTAAAGCATAACTATCTGGTGTTTTTAATTCAACACCTTGTGAAGCAAAATTTTCATAATAATTATAATCATTTTTATCAAAATTTATAGATTTATCAAAAAAAGTTGTTTCAATTGCGCCATCTTCTTTTATTTTTTTTAGTGCTATTCTAACTTTGTATTTATTTTTATTGCCATACCATGCTTTTATCTCTACATCTTGATTATCAGAATCTACTCCTTTATAAGATATCTGGTACTCCTTATTATTTCCAATTCCAATTAGTTCATGATTATCCATATTTCCAAAATATTCAACTAGTTCTTCAATACTAGCTTTTTCTATATCTGAAACTCTAGTATTAAAGTTTTCTTCAATCTCAATATTATTTTTTAATTTATATGAATTTACTACTTCATCTATCATGTACTTTGCATTACATGTATGTACTCTGGAAAATAAAGCATTTGAAACATCTGCACCATAAAAATCAGATTTTTGAAGTTTCATTGCCATTCCACTATAATTATATACACTATATTTTACTTTTATTTTTTTATTTTCTAATATATTATTTACTTTGTTTATTTTTTCTATAATTTGTTTTTCTCTAGTAGAATATTCTCGTTCACTCATCTTAAGTACCTCCAGCTATAACTTTTATAATCTTTATATATATTAAATATATCTATAAACCGTATTTTTGTAAATATTTCCAATAATTTTGTTACAAAAATTTAATATTTATATATAACCTTTTTATTATCTTATTTAAAATATGCTAAAGATCTATCAGCTAAAGTTTTATATCTGGTTTTTTTATCTCTTATTTTTACATCTAATTCTGGTAAAATTCCAAAATTTGCATTCATAGGTTGAAATTTATCATTTGGCATAGAAATATATTTTGCTAAACATCCTATCATTGTTTTTTCAGAATAAATAATTTTTTCTTGACATTTATATTTTCTAATTGCATTTAAACTAGCTACCATTCCTGATGATATAGATTCTACATAACCTTCTACACCTGTAATTTGTCCTGCAAAAAATATTCTACTATCTGACTTTAAATTATATGTTTCATCTAAAAGTTTTGTTGAATTTATATATGTATTTTTATGCATAACTCCATATTTTACAAAATTAGCATTCTTCAAACCTGGTAATAATGAAAAAACTCTTTTTTGCTCTCCAAATTTAAGATTTGTTTGAAACCCAACTATATTATATAATGTAGCTTTATTATTATCTTGCCTTAATTGAACAATTGCATATGGTTTACTTCCATCTCTTGGATCTACAAATCCAACAGGTTTTAATGGACCAAATCTCAAAGTATCTATCCCTCTTTTCGCCATAATTTCAATTGGCATACATCCTTCAAATATTTCTCTTTTTTCAAATTCATGCAAAACACTGCTTTCTGCATTTATAAGTTCATTATAAAAATAAATATATTCTTCTTTATTCATTGGTAAATTTATATAAGAATAATCACCTGTTTTTCCATATCTGTCTCCATAAAAAGCTATGTTCATATCAATAGATTCTTTTTCAACAATTGGTGCTGCTGCATCATAAAAATAAAATTTATCTTCTCCAGTTATATTTACTATTTCTTTTGATAATCCTTCAGAAGTAAGAGGACCTGTTGCAATTATTACAATTCCTTCTTTTGGAATTGTAGTTATTTCTTCTCTATAAATCTCTATATTTTCGTTTTCTTCTATTAATCTTGTTACTTCTTTTGAAAAAGACTCTCTATCAACAGCTAAAGCTTGTCCTGCAGGTACAGCTGTTTTATCAGCTACTTCTATTAATTTTGATCCTAACATTCTAAGTTCTTCCTTTAATAAACCACAAGCATTTGTAATTAAATTAGATTTAAAAGAATTACTACATACAATCTCTCCAAAATTTTCATTACAATGTGCTTCCGAAAATTTTGTTGGTTTCATTTCATATAATTTAACTTTTATTCCACTATTTGCAATCTGAAGAGCAGCCTCGCTACCAGCAAGCCCTCCTCCAATTACAGTTATATAATCTACCATCTCAAACTCCTATAAAAAATTTATTTTATTATATAATAATTTTTATGTTATATCAACAAGAATAAAATATTTACAAATAACTTCTTTTTTATATCATTAAGAAAGTATTGTTTTTTACATAATATTGTGATATAATCTTATCATGTAGTTTTTTTGTATAGTGTCAAACTTTTGACAACAACATTATATAAGGAGGAAACCATATGAAACTTACTGCAAAAGAAGAAGCTTTCTGCAAAGTCAAAGGAATCTTACCTGATTGCTTTGGTGGGAAGGAACAACGGTCAAAAATGACCAATGAGGAAAAAAGCTTAATCAAACAGATTTATGTTTCCTATAGTGAGCTTTTAGGAGCTTATGGAGACAAACTTCGGTTTCATGACAATTTCTATACCAAATTTCTTTCAGAATTTGGTGAAGAACCGATTCCTTTTAAGTACAATCCAACACAACTCGACTTCTCAGTTTCACTGGTTGATATCTTAAAGCAGATATCAAACCAAATTCAGTACTTCCAACAAGAAGCATTTGGTGAAATGAAAAGTCATATGGATATTTTATCAGAAGGGAGATTGTTCTCTTGGGTTATGAAGCTTAAAAACAATGCACCTTCAGATAAATCTGTACTTCTTTTAAAGGTTTGTGGAACAAACTTAACAGCAATGTCAAACCTCAATGCTCAAATATTTGGTAAAGGAATTAAGGATTTAAAAGAAAATCCTAGTACAAACGTGTGCAATGTAAATCTAGGCAATAATACCATATGGCTGGGATTTATTCCTGAACTGCAAACCCCAGAACAAATAAAACAGATTTTAAAGGGATTTTATGGTTCACCTAAAAACACTGATGTAACCTGGATTTAAAACAACAAACCGCACTTGCCACTTAGCAAGTGCGGTTCCTTCGTTATAGTAGTAAATATATTTATTTGTTAAAACTCTTTTGGTCTCAATTCTAAATATATCATTTTTTCATCTTGAATCATTGTTGTTTTGCCATGTCCAGGATATACAATAGTCTCATCTGGTAAAACTAATAATTTATTTGTAATTGAATCTATTATTTCTTGAAAACTTCCTGTTGGTAAATCAGTTCTTCCCCATGTTCCTGAAAACAATGTATCTCCAGTAAAAACCAATCTTTCTTTCTCGCAATATAAACTAATTGAACCTTTAGTATGTCCTGGAGTTTCAATAACTTTAAATTCTAATTCTCCTACATGTATTAAATCTCCATCATCTATTCTAGAATCAGCTTCTAATTCAGGATTAGGAGCATGAATATAATAAGCTAAACTAATTTCTTCATTATATAATCCTACACTATCAGCTCTACTTATTAATATTTTTCCTCCTTTTGCTTCTTTTAATTCATTTATCCCTCCCGTGTGATCTGCATGACAATGAGTTAAAAAAATATATTTCAAATTGGAATTTAATATATTTAACATTTCAATTATTTTTTCAGGCTCACCACCTGGATCTATAACCATAGTTTCTTTACTTTTTTCATCACATACAATATATGTATTTGTTAATAATCCTTCTTGTGGTGTTTTTACTTGTAATCTCTTTAGTATCATTTTTATCCCCTTTTTCTTTTTACTTCGTATACTGAATCTACATGATTTATAGAATTCATTAGTTTATTTAAATCATCTATGCTCTCTGTTTCTAGAGTAAGTTCTATAATTGCAATACCAGTTTTTGTAGTTCTCGAATTTACTCCCATAAGTTTTGCTTTAGAATTATCTATTTGTTTTATTATATCTCTTAATAATCCTCCTCTATCTGTTGAAAAGACCTCTATCTCAGACGAATAAGAACCTTTTATCTTATCATACCAACTAACATCTACAATTCTGCCTTCATTATCTTTTAATAGATCTTTTACATTAACGCAATCTGTTCTATGTACAGAAACTCCTCTTCCTTTTGTAATATATCCAATGATATCATCATGTGGAAGTGGATTACAACATTTAGAAAGCTTTACTAAACAATTGTCTATTCCTTTTACTATTACTCCAGATTTAGAAGGTTTTAATTTATTAGGCTTAGCACTAGCTAATTCTTCTATTTTCTTCTCAAAATCTTGATCTTCATGTTCTTTATTATATTCTTCTAAAAATCTAGCTAAAACCTTAGTAGCAGATATACCTCCAAATCCAATACTAGCATACATATCGTCAATTGTTTGGAATCCATATCTATCTAATACTTTTTTTATCCATTCTGATTTTAAAAGTTCTGAAGATTTTATAGTTAATTTTTTTATTTCCTTGTCTAATACTTCTTTTCCCTTTTCTATATTTTCACTTCTTTGGGCTTTCTTAAACCATTGGTTTATTCTAGTTTTAGCAGAAGACGTTTTTACAAACTTTAACCAATCTCTACTTGGACCTTTTGATTGGTCTGATGTTATAATTTCAACAATATCTCCATTATGTAATGGAGTAATAATTGGCATCATTTTTGAATTTATTTTTGCACCTACCATATGATGTCCTATTTGTTCATGTATACTATAGGCAAAATCAATTGGAGTCGCTCCCCTAGGCATTGCCTTTATCATACCTTTTGGAGTAAATACAAATACTTCATCATCAAATAATTCTGTTTTTAATGTATTTAAAAATTCAGCTGGATTTTGAGTATTCTTTTGCCATTCAAGAGTTTCTCTTAGCCATGCCAACTTATCTTCTGTAACCACTACTTCTTTTTTACTTCCTTTATTACTTGCTTCTTTATAAGCCCAATGAGCAGCTATACCGAATTCAGCTGTTCTATGCATTTCCCATGTTCTAATTTGAACTTCAAATGGAGTACCTTTTGTTCCTAGCAATGTAGTATGAATTGATTGATACATATTCTTTTTTGGAACAGCAATATAATCTTTAAATCTTCTTGGCATTGGTGTATACAATTCATGTACTACTCCTAATGCTGCATAACAATCTTTTACAGTATCCACCAATATTCTTAGTGCAAATAAATCATATATTTGATCTAAAGTTTTATTATCTCTTTCCATTTTTTTATAAATACTAAATATATGTTTTGCTCTTCCTGTAACCTCAGCTTTTATTCCTTCTTCTTTTAACTTATCTGCAATACTCTTATTAATTTGATCTAAAAATTTAAGTCTTTCTTCTCTCTTTTTATCAAGTCCTAATACAATTTCATGAAACTTATCTGGATTTAAATATTTAAATGATAAATCTTCGAGTTCCCATTTTAAAGAATATATTCCTAATCGATTAGCAAGTGGTGCATATAAATCTCTAGTTTCTGTAGAAATAGCAATTTGACGATCTCTTGTTAAAAACTTTAGAGTTCTCATATTATGAAGTCTGTCTGCAAGTTTTATTAAAATAACTCTTATATCTTTCCCCATTGCTAGAAACATTTTTCTATAGTTTTCCACTTGTTGTTCTTCTACTGTGGAATATCTAATTTTACCCAATTTTGTAACACCTGCTACCATTTGAGCAATTGTATCTCCAAATTCTTTAACAATATCCTCATGCGTTACAGGAGTATCTTCTACAACATCATGAAGTAACGCTGCACATATACTTTCATCATCTAATTCCAATGTAGTTAAAATATAAGCTACATTAACAGGATGAATCATATATGGCTCACCAGATTTTCTAACTTGATTTCCATGATGTAATTTTGCATACTCATAAGCTTTTCTAATTAAAGATTCATTAAAATGTTTATAATTTTCTTTTTGTTTTTTTATAACATCTTCTATAGTAATATTATCTTTTACTTCATCCATACTTATGCCCCCATTATGATTTACATCAATCAATACGATTTTCTAATGTCTTTTAAATTAATTTGAACCATCTTTAATC
This sequence comes from uncultured Clostridia bacterium, assembly GCA_947631185.1. Classification (GTDB taxonomy): domain Bacteria; phylum Bacillota; class Clostridia; order TANB77; family CAG-508; genus Scatovivens. Next base: position 10,246 of record CANRKJ010000027.1, read on the forward strand.
CACTAAACTCATTAATCTCTAAAACACCTAAAATGTCCACTTTATCACCTAATTTAAAATCATTAACATAATTTCCCATGTAAAATCCAATTGCTTCAATAATTAAATTTCCGTCTTTTAAACTTAATTTCAAATGTTTTCCTTCTGATAAAGCTCTTATAGAATCTATTCTTAAATTTTTATAAATAAAAATTGGCATTTTATTAGATTCCCCAAAAGGCTCTAATAATTTCAAACTTTCTACAGTTTCAATATTAATGTCATCACAAACAATTTCTTTATCCACTTCTATAATAGGCACAATATTATTTATATTTGACTCATTTGCAATAATCTCAAAATTATTTTTAAATTCCTCAAATTTACTTTTTTTCAAAGTCAATCCTACAGCCATTTCATGACCACCGTATTTTTCTAGCAATTTACTTGATTTGCATAACGCATCATGTAAGTCAAAACCTGGTATACTTCTTCCAGATCCTTTCCCATCTTCACCATTAAAACAAATCAAAATACTAGGTTTAAAATACATTTCGGTTATTTTTGAAGAAACGATTCCGAATAACTCCATGATGCCAATTTTCAGCACCAAGTATAATCGTAGATTTATTTTCCAAATTTTCTTTTTCAATCATTTGTATTGCTTCATCAAAAATTCTTTTTTCAATTTCCTGTCTTTGTTTATTATAATTATTTAAATTATTAGTAATTTCATTAGCTTCATAAATATTGTCAGTTAAAAATAATTTTAATGCTTCTTCTTCATGTCCCATTCTCCCACATGCATTTATTCTAGGAGCAATTCCAAAAGACACTGTATTAGAATTAATTTCTTTAAATCCTATTGCATTTAATAAAGATTTTAATCCTGGATTTTTAGTATTTTCCACTAACTTCAGTCCAAGTTTTGCTATAACTCTGTTTTCATCTGTTAGTGGTACTATATCAGAAATTGTTCCTATACAAACTATATCTAAATATTTTAAATATTCTTTTTCTGGTAAATTTAATCTTTGACTTAAAGCTTGTGCAATTTTAAAACAAACTCCTACTCCAGCTAAATTTCTATTTGGATATATGTTATCCTTTCTTTTACAATCTACAATAGCTAATGCTTTTGGAAGTTCATCTAATGGTTCATGATGATCTGTTACTATAACTTCTATACCTAAACTTTTAGCAAATTCTATTTCTTCAATACCTGAAATTCCACAATCAACTGTTATTATTAATTTGTATCCCTCATCAGCAATCTCCTTAACAGCTTTCATATTTAATCCATAGCCCTCTTCTAGTCTATTTGGAATTCTATATCCACAATTTAATCCTCTTTCTTCCAAAAACTTTTTTAACACTGTTATACTAGTAATTCCATCTACATCATAATCTCCGTAAATTATAGTTTTTTCTTGATTATGGATGGCTTTTTCAATCCTATCAACAGCTTTTCTCATATCAGGCATTAAAAAAGGATCGTGAAAATCATCTCTAGTTGGATATAAAAAAACTCTAATATCTTCGTCTTTTATAATGTTTCTATTAACCAAAATTGTTGCCAATAATTCCGAAATATTATGTTTTTTTGCAATTTTTTTAATTAATTCATAATCTTTTTCACATACTTCCCATTTTTTATTCATTTTTATTCTACCTTTAAAATTAGTTTTTTACATTATATAACATTTTTTTATTAAATAAAAGTTTTTATATAAAAAATTTTGAAAAACCTATAAATATAGATTATAAAAAATTTTTAAGCTATTAGAACAATAATGAAAATTCACTTATGTTAGACTATTAAAATATATTGCAATTTACGTTAAATTGTACATATACAAATTTTTACAAAAATATGTGAAATGTATTAATCATCCTGCAGATAAATCTCTTACTAAAAAATGGGTGATTAAATTCACCCATTTTTCAAATATAAACCATATTACAAAACGTCTTTAATAGATTCACCAATAATTTTATTAACGTCAGCAATCATAAGATTAAATCTAACTTCTGCTTCAAAAAACTCTTTTACTTTTGGCTCTTTTACTAGAATTTCATATAAATCATGAAGTTTTTTCATTTTTTCTTCACTAGTTTTCTCTCCTTGAACAGCAAGAAGTTGTTCTTCATATCTTATTTTTTCGAATTCATCAACTTTATCTTTCAAATTTAAATCATCTGTTACTATTCTTTTTAATTCTTTATATTCTAAATATTCATTTGATTCTCTAATACTTTTAGCCAGTTCATTTGCTTTATCATATACATACATCATTATTTCTCCTTAAAACTAAATATAACCAAAATATTGTGAATTAATGATTTAATATTATACTCTACTACACCTTTTACATAATGCATATACAAATTTTTAATAATAAATCATATAATCAATCTCTGGAAATATATCATCTTTTTGAACTATATCATATAAATATTCACTATTTATTTTATCCTTTTTTATCTGAAAATATAATTTTGTAAATCTTCCAATATGATCTTTTATAGCTTTATGAGCATATTCAACCATAGTTCCATTTGTTATTATAAATAACCAATCACTACTTTGAGCTAAAACTAGTTCTCTAGCACATTGATTTAATGCTTGTCTTCTTAATGTATCTCCTTCATTAGGATAAAGCCAAGCAAGTTCACACATTCTATCCCCCGCCTTGTGTAAATGTCTATGTGCATAATCATTAGTTTGATTAAGCCATACTTCACTATATCCATTCGCACCCCAACTAGACCTACATGGAGTTGAAACTTGAATATTAGGGAAATTATCTATATATTCACTTGGTGTGATAAGTTTAAAATTACACTCATCATAATATATCTTCTTAAATAATATATACAACCAATATGGTCCTTCATACCACCAATGTCCATAGAGTTCGGCATCATATGGACAAACTACAATTGGTGGAACATCCATATAACTAGATAAATTTGAAATCTGAGCTGTTCTACAATTCAAGAAATGACCAGCTTGTCGTTCAGCAGAATCTTTTGCCCATTGAACATCATAGTAATCTTTATCGCAATCTTTTCCTGTTATTCTATGATATTTTATTCCAGTATTAACTCTTGCACCATTTGATGCTATGTATGGTTTAATATAATCATATGGTGCATCATAACCTATATCTCTATAAAATTCTCTATAATTATAATCTCCTGGATAACCATTTATAGAACTCCAAACCTGTTGAGATGACTCTATATCTCTTGCAAAAGCTACTATATTATCAGGTGAAACTATTGGAGCATAATTTCCATATATTGGAGTAGGGTCAGCATATAATACACCATGTGTTTCTGTAATTACATATTCTATTCCAAACTCTCTTAAATATTTATCTGCTTCTGGAATATATCCACACTCTGGAAGCCAAATTCCTCTAGGCTGTCTCCCAAAATATTTTTTATAACAATTAACTCCTATAGCAATTTGTGCTCTAACAGTTTTTTCATTAACATATAAAATTGGAAAATATCCATGTGTTGCTCCACATGTTATTATTTCTAAAACTCCAATATCTTGAAAATATTTAAAACCTGTAATCAAATTACATTTATATACATCTTTAAAAACATGTAAATCATTCTTATATCTATCTAAATAATAATAAGATAATCTATTACATCTTTCATCATATGTAGTTCTTTTAGTTTCTTTTTCACAAAGCTCAATATGTTTTTCCAAATACTCAATATATCTTTCTTGTAATAACTTATTGTCAAGCATATTTAAAAGTGGTGGTGTCATTGTCATAGTTATACGAAAATCCACTTTTTCTTCTTCTAGTTTTTTAAAATTTAATAAAAGTGGTATATAACATTCTGAAATTGCTTCAAATAACCATTCTTCTTCTAAATAATCCTTACTTTCAGGATGATGTATATATGGTAAATGAGCATGTAGTATAAAACTAACATATCCTTTAATATTTTTCATTTAAATCTCCTTTTAAATAACAAAAGCGAACATTATCAATATTTTTACCATTTAGAACATTTAAAGTCCACGTATTTATTCATCAGCATAAAATTGTATAGCAATTTTCCTATAATATAAAAATAAAGTTAAAAATGATGATAAAAGATGTTTTTAGGAATACACCTCTAAATCCATCAGCTTCAACTCTATTTATATATTACTTAAATAAACTACTAGACATATTGCTTGATGGATTTCCTGATGAACTAGGATTCGTTAGGTCAAAAATATCTCCTTGTATTTCATCTTTGTATAATAATTTATATAAATCATATACATTATATACTTTAGCAAATCCATTAAGTAAAGTAGTTATATTCTTTGTACTTTCTTCATATGTTTTTACATTTCTATAAACTATACTTGGAGTCAACTTTTCAAATAATACATGATCATTTGGAGCTTCTAATGTATTTGAACTTATAATCTCTATATAATCATTTTGAATATTTATATTTTCATCTTGAACAATTTGTTCTGTTTCTCTAGCAAATTTTGGATATTCTTTAAACTTTCTTCCAAGTTCCACTGTATAATTACTTTTTGGATCTCTAATATCAAGATACCAACTGTTTGCAAAATCATTTATTGGAACTTCATAAGTATAATTTAATTCTACATTGTGAACTAATAATACAGGATAAGTTTTATCGAAAAAATCATCTCCAAATGCTTTTCTGTATTTTTGAATATCACTATCTGCTATATCCCAATAAATAAATAAACGTTTTGGAGTTTGAGCAAGAATTTTTACAACAGTTTCATTGTATCTGTATGGTAAGTCATAATATTCAGCTAAATAATTTTGTTGTTCAAATTTTTCATCAAGCTCACTCATCTTTTCTGGATTATTTCCAAAAAATTCTTTTATTTTTTCTAATAATCTTAAGTCTTTTTCTTCCTCTGTTAATTTTTTTGGAAAACTCTTTTTAGCAGTTTGTTTAGGAAATAATTTTTTATCTTTTGCTTTCGGAAATGATTTTTTTTCCTCAGGCTTTGGTAATTTTTCCTTTTCTTTAACTTTCGGTAGGCTTTTTTTCGAACTTTCTTTAGTAACTGTTTTAGATGCATTATTTTTAGCTTTTATATTATTAACTGACTTCACTGAAGCCTTTTTATTTGAACTAACTGAAGTTTTTTTATTTTTATCTTCACTGACATTTTTCTTTGGCATCTTTTTCCTCCTTAGTAATATCTTATCCAATTCCAATATATTATATAGTATACTAAATTAAAAATAAAAACAATAGAAAATTTAATTTTTTATATATTTTTTTTTAATTACTTATTATTTTTAATAAAATTATAATAATATAAAATAAAAAGTTTCAAAATTTTTGTCAATTTTTGTTTACTTTTTTTTAATTATTATATACAATATAGAAAATATATAAAAAACAACATAAATTTACAAAAGATTCTTGAAAGGAGCAAAACTAATGAAAATTTTAATGCTATCATGGGAATATCCCCCAAGAGTTGTTGGAGGAATTTCAAAAGTAGTTCACGATTTATCTCATCGTTTAATAAAAGATGGTCATGATGTTACTGTCATAACTTATAGAGATGGAAATGTACCATATGTTGAAAATGACGAAGGTGTTATGGTACATAGAGTGGATAATTTTATGATATCATCAAACAACTTTATTGATTGGATAATGCAACTTAATTTCAATATGATTGCTAGAGCTGGTGAAATAATTGCAAAAGATGGCAATTTTGATGTTATACATGCTCATGATTGGTTAGTAGCATATGCAGCAAAAACCTTAAAACAAGCTTATAGTACACCATTGGTTGCTACTATTCATGCAACAGAAGCAGGAAGAAATAGTGGTATTCAAGGTGAAACTCAAAAATATATAAATGATACAGAATGGTTACTTACTTATGAAGCATCTGAAGTAATAGTTAATAGTAACTATATGAGGAGTGAACTTCAAAGATTATTTGGTCTTCCTTTTGAAAAAATAAATATTGTACCAAATGGAGTTAATTTAAATCTTTTTGATGGTGTTGAAAAAGACTATGATTTTAGAAGACAATATGCAATGGATAATGAAAAAATAATATTATTCATGGGAAGATTAGTTTATGAAAAGGGAGTTCAAAATCTAATAGCAGCAATGCCTAAAATTTTACAAAATTATCATGATGCAAAACTTATTATTGCTGGTAAGGGCGGAATGATAGATGAATTAAGAAATCAAGTTAAATTTTTAGGAATTGAAAACAAAGTTTATTTTACTGGGCATCTTAGTCAAAAAAATGTACAAAAAATGTATAAATGTGCTGATATTTCAGTATTTCCTAGCACATATGAACCATTTGGAATAGTTGCCTTAGAAGCTATGCTTTCTGGTACACCAGTAGTGGTATCAGACATAGGTGGTTTAAATGAAATAGTTGATCATGGTGTAAATGGAATGAAAAGTTATGCTGGAAATCCAAATTCACTTGCTGATTCAATACTATCTTTGTTGTTCGACCACAAACTTTGTGATGAAATTACAAAAAATGCTAAAGCTAAAGTTAAAGCCGAATATAATTGGAATAAAATAGCTCAAGACACTCATTTCACATACCAAAAAGCTATATGTGAAACAGTAGCAGAACGACAAGCTAAACAAAATGCTCAAGAAGCAGCAGAAAAACATAAATCAAAATCAAATGAAATTACAAATTTACTTTCATTTAAAAAACGTCAAGCATTTGCTTAAAATAAAAACCCCTACAAAAATATAGGGGTTTTTTATTTTAATATTTTCTTAACCAATCATAATTTATTACTTCAAATACATAGTAGGATTAACTGCTACTTCATTTTTATACATTTCAAAATGTAAATGAGATTCATCTAATATTTCAAAGCTAGCAGTTTCACCTATGGTTGCTATTGTATCACCTTTTTCAACAGTATCTCCTTCTTTTACAAATTCTGTTGTTAATAAATTTGAATAAACAGTTTTAAATCCATCACTATGCGCAATTGTAACTGTCAAACCATACCTAGGATCATTTTTTATACTTTCAACAGTTCCAGCTTCTGCAGATTTTACAATAGTGGTTTTATCTCCTTTTATATCAATCCCCAAATGAGTTGTCCATTCATCTAAAGTTTTTGAATATATTAAAGTTTCATTAGCAAAATCTTTAATAATTTCACCATCCACTGGTGCTTGAAATTTTAATTCTTTTTTCTCTTCTTTAACATCATTTTTTTCATTTTTTGCTACAGTATTTTTATCATTTTTTACATTATTATCTATTTTTTCTGTATTAGTATTAGTATTTTTTTCTTTGTTTGTTGTATTGATACTCAAATTAACAATATTATTAGTTGATGTATTTGCACTTTCTATATTTTTATCAGAAGTAGAACTAGCCTCTTTTAAATCTAATCTTTCTTCTTCATCAGTCACTTCTTTGGTCTCCATGCTATACTCATCTGAAGTTTCTCCCATATTATTACCATACCAAATATATATTGAAACCAATATAATACCACCAACTATAAGTATTCCTAGAAAAGTATATAAAATCTTCTTAAAAACATTATCATCTAAAAAATTCATAATCTGCCTCCTTTATTTCTACTAACAGTATTTGCAAATATATGAATTTTATTCAATAATTTCTATATCCTTGAAATAATATTTAATTATTCCATCACAATCATATCCATTCTTTGCTAAAACATCACTTCCAGACTGACTAAGGCCAACTCCATGCCCATATCCAATTACAGAAAATTTTATATTATCTCCTTCCATTTTTACACTAAAATTACTTGATCTTAATCCAAAAACTTTTCTAGCTTCTACTCCCGATAATTCTTTATTTCCTATTTTTATTTTTTTTACTCTACTGCTTTCATTAAATTCTAAGATTTTTATTGGTTCATTTTCTTTAAAATCTATATCAAAATCTGAATAATTCTCATGCATTTTAACAATTAATTCATCTTTTGACAAAACAACTTCTGAACTATACGCACTATAAGCTTCTTCACCAGATGTTTCAACAATTTTCAAATATGGAAGATCTCCACCCCATACGTTTACAGCAAGTTCCGTTTTTCCACCACTATTACTATGAAAAAATGCATTTATAGGTTCTCCGTTATATGTAATATACCTTCTATTTGTATCATTAACGGATTTTACAATTTTATCCCAATATTCTTGTCTATGTGCCTCATCCCATCTAGCCATTCTATTCTCTTTTGATATCCATGCTTGACAACAATTTGAATTATCACAAATATCTGCATTTTGATGTTTACTTCCATTTTTTATTTTATATATTGTATATGTTCTTGCCACTATTGCTTGTGCTTTTAAAGCCTCTAACTCATAACTTGCTGGCATCTCTGCAGAAACCACTCCATATAAATACTCATTCATATTTAATTCTTCTATAGTAGAATCTGAATTATGAAACAATCTTATAGTACCATATGCAGAATCATCAAAAATATTTTCAATTACATTTTCAGAACTTGTTTCTTCAAACTTCACATTAGTAAAAATAAATGGAATCGAAAAAACTAATAACATAAAAATAATAATATAAATAATAATTTTTTTCATCTAACTCCTCTTATAAATATGCAAGTTCCATTTTCATATCATTTAATATTCTTCTTTCTAATCTTGAAACCTGCACTTGTGAAATACCAAGAATTTTTCCTACTTGGCTTTGTGTCTTCTCACAAAAAAATCTTAAATTTATTATTTGCTTGTCTCTAGTATCTAAATTATTTACCATCTCTTTAATAGTTAAATTGTCAATTATCTGACTCTGCTCGTCCACATTTTGAATGATTTTTTCTACCCTTTCACATTTGCCATCATCATAAAGTTCTTCATTTATTGATTCCACTTGTTTTCTCGCATCAATTGCAGTAATAATCTCTTCTTCTTTAACATTTAAAATTTTTGATAAAATTTTTGTATCAGGTTTCTCCATCTTCTTTTTTATATAATCATTCTCAATATCTCTAATTTTTAAACTTAATTCTTTTATATTTCTACTAACCTTTATAATTCCATCGTCTCTTATAAATTTTTTTATCTCCCCTAAAATATATGGAACTGCAAAAGTTGATAATTGATAATTATATTTTGTATCAAATCTTTGAACAGCTTTAACAAAACCTATACATGCTATTTGATACAAATCATCTACCTCATATCCTTTTCCTATAAATTTTTTTACTAAACTCCAAATAAGACCATTATTATCTTTTAATATTTTTTCAAATATCTCTTTGTCTCCATTTTGAGCTTTTATAATATCATCAATATTACACATATTTCCTCCTAATTTGAATATTTATTATCTTCAAAAAGATATTTTTTTATTTTTTTCTTCATTGATATTTTAGTTCCAAGTCCTAAAATTGATTCAATATTAAGCTCGTCCATAAAATTTTCCATAATAGCAAATCCCATTCCTGAACGTTCTAAATTTCCTTTAGTAGTAAATAAAGGTTCTTTTGCTTTTTCAATATTTTCAATTCCTATTCCATTATCTGATATTTCTATTTCAACTTCATTTCCAATTAATTTTCCTTTTACAAAAATCTTTCCCTCTACATTTGGATAAGCATGTATAATAGAATTTGTAACAGCCTCTGATACTGCTGTTTTTATATCAGATAATTCTTCAATAGTAGGATCTAATTGTGATACAAAACTTGATACAACCGCTCTTGCAAATCCTTCATTAACAGACTTACTTAAAAATTCAACTTTCATTTCATTATTATTCATATATACACCTCTTAAATTTATATAATTTTACTAAAACTTTCATTATATTCTTCTACAATATTCAAAATCTTTAAAACACCTGAAAGCTCTAAAATTTTTTTTATTTTTTCATTAACATTAATAAGTTCTACTTCACCACCATACATTTTTGTTTTTTTATATCTACCTATTAAAAATCCTATACCAGCACTATCCATAAATTCTAATTTTTTAAAATCAAAAACAAGTTTTTTAGGCATAAATCTTTGAATTTCGTAATCCACTCTCCTTCTCAGTTTTTCCTGAGCATAATGATCTAGTTCTTCTGTAATTTGAATAAACAAAATTTTTTCTTCAATAAAATGACTAATATTCATACCACATTCCTCCTATTATTTATTTGTCATTAGTATAATTATAATAATTTGTAAAAAAACACTTTTTTTGTCTATAAACTTTTTTTTTGAATGACCTTTTTTTGCAAAAGTATAAAAAAAAAGAGAATATATCTACAAAATTTACAAATATATTCTCATTACATAACTACATTTTTTCAGTTGACGTATTTCCTTATTAACATATTACTTTTGTATCAAAAAATTTTTATAAATACTTGATTATAAAATTCTAGATTGTAAACGTTATAAATTGTTAAATATTGCATCTTTTCGTAAAATATGCTATAATTAAAAAGTACAAAATTTATTTTTTTGGTCAACCATCGTACTATGGTATGGTGTCGTTCATTTTTTGAGTACACAATGATAGATATATCATTGCAAGAAATGGACAAAGGAGGTGGCTAACATGAATAGAGATGAAATATTCTATTATTTAGGGCTAATAGTTGGAAAATCAGCCAATGAATTGGGAATGACAATTGAAGAGCTCATAGAAATGATGAATCTTTATGCTCCAGGAAACTCCGAAATTGCAAAAGGAGCCCTTGAGGCAGCAATTACTTCCCGTTCAGAACAAAACTCGGAGAACCCTAAGTAGATTTTTCAACTTAACAAAAAAGCTCCGTTACACACTCAGTGTAACGGAGTTCTCCTATTTATATTACTTGCTATTTTTTTTCTTAGTTACTGTTTTTTTAGTTGATTTTTTATTTGCAGTCTTCTTTCTGGTTTTTGTTTCTTTTTTTAATTCTTCTATATCATCTGTCTCTGTATATTTTTCTCCAGGTTTTGGCTTATTCCATGAAATATAATCACATATTACAGGATTATTTTCACATATATAATAATTTCTTCTTTTCTTTGTTTTTCTAACTTGAACAGTAGCACCACATTTTGGACAAGGAACATCTATAGTTTCTATAATTGGTTTTGCATTTCTACATTCTGGATAACCAGGACAAGCTAAAAATTTTCCATATTTTCCAATTTTATATACCATCATCCTACCACATTTTTCACAAGCGACATCTGATACTTCATCTTCTATTTTTACATGTTCAAGTTCTTTTTCAACTTTTTCAACATTTTCTTCAAATGGTCCATAAAAATCTCTAATAACTTTTTTCCAGACTACCTTCCCCTCAGCAATCTCATCAAAAGCTTTTTCTATATTTGCTGTAAATTCTACATTTATTACATCTTTAAAATTTTCTATAAGAAGTTTATTAACTATTCTTCCCAAATCAGTTGGATATATCTGTTTCTGAACTTTCTCTATATATCTTCTTGTTAGTATAGTTGTAATAGTTGGAGCATAAGTACTAGGTCTTCCTATACCTTTTTCCTCTAAAGTTCTAACTAAACTAGCTTCTGTATATCTTGGAGGTGGTTCAGTAAAACTTTGTTTTGATTCTATTTTTATTTTTTTAACTTCTTTACCTTCTACTAATTCAGGTATCATTTCAAAATCATCATTTTCCTCTTTGTCTACATCTTCAACATATAAAGTCATAAAACCTTTAAACTTTAAAGTTTGTCCATTTGCTTTAAAATCATAACCATTTGCATTTATTAAAACTGATACTGTATCAAAAATAGCTGAAGACATTTGGCTAGCAATAAATCTATTATATATAAGTCTATATAATTTATATTGATCAGAGCTCAAACTAGATTTAATAGATTCTGGTGTAAGTTCTACATAAGTTGGACGAATTGCCTCATGAGCATCTTGGCTATCAGCTTTTGTTTTAAAAAATCTATTTTCATAATATTCTTCACCATAAACAGATTCAATATGAACTTTTGCAGCATTTCTTGCCTCATTTGAAATTCTAGTAGAATCTGTTCTCATATAAGTAATTAAACCTGTTTCACCTTTTCCAGGAAGTTTAACTCCCTCATATAATCCCTGAGCCACTTGCATTGTCTTTTTAATCGAAAAATTTAATTTTCTAGAAGCTTCTTGTTGCATTGTACTTGTGGTAAAAGGAGGCGCAGGATTTCTCTTCTTTTCTCCTTTTTTTACTTCTTTTACAATATATTTTGCATTTTCTATTTTATCTAAAATAATATCTACATCTTCTTTTGAATGAAGTTCTATTTTATTTCCATTTTCACCTACTAATTTTGCTTCAAATTCTGTTTTCTTTTCTGATAAAATAGCTTTTATATTCCAATATTCTTCTGGTATAAATTGTTCAATTTCCTCTTCTCTATCAACAACTAACTTAACAGCAACAGATTGGACTCTACCAGCAGATAATCCTCTTTTTACTTTTTTCCATAAAACTGGACTAATTTTATATCCCACTATTCTATCTATTGTACGCCTAGCTTGCTGAGCATCTGTTAAATTTAAATCAATTGCTCTTGGATTTTCTATCCCTTTTTTTACAGCTGATTTTGTTATTTCATTAAAAGTGACTCTACATATACTTTTGGGATCTAATCCTAAAATATATGCCAAATGCCAAGCAATAGCTTCTCCTTCACGGTCAGGGTCAGTTGCAAGATAGACTTTTTTGGCTTCTTTAGCATCTTTTTTTAAAGAATTTATTAGAGAAGCTTTTCCTCTAATATTTATATATTGTGGTTCAAAATCATTATCTACATCTATACCTAATTTAGATTTTGGTAAATCTCTTATATGTCCCATTGAAGCTACTACTTTACTCTTACCGCCAAGAAACTTTTTTATTGTATTTGCTTTTGCTGGAGACTCAACTATAACCAACTTATCAATCATTTGTAACTCCTTTCGCACAGTAATATTATCATTCGAATGTATTGTAATTCATTATTTTTATTTTGGCAAGTATTTTTTATTTTGATAATAAATTTTTAATTTCATTATAAATTTTTTCCTCAACATTATGTGGTGCAATTTGACCTGCTTTTTCTCCCATTTCAAATAATAAATCTTCATCAGTAATAATATTATTAATTTCATTTGAAAGTACTTCTGAATTTAATTCGTTATTTAAAATAATTTTTGCTGCACCTAGTTTTTCTAAAACTCTTGCATTATCTTCTTGTCTATTAGCAGACATACTAGGAAGCGGAATAAAAATTGCAGGTTTTTCTACAATAGCTACTTCTGTAATAGTCATTGCGCCACTTCTACAAACCATAAGATCTGCAATATTCATCATTTCTTCCATATTATATATATATGGAACCATCTTTACATTAGTAAATGCTCCAATATTCAAATTTCTTTTTTCTAAGTCTTCTTTTATTAAATCAAATTGCTTTGGACCTGTAGCCCAAATAATTTGATAATCTTTGTTAAGTTTTTTTATAACCAAATCTTCTACTGCTTTATTAATAGTTTGAGCACCTTGACTTCCTCCAAAAATTAGTACTATAGGAAGTAAATTTCTAATTCCAAGTTCACTCAAAATTTGTTGTTTCCTTTTACTAGATAATTCAACTTTTTTTATTTTTGTTGGAGTACCTGTTAATACTACTTTCTTTGCATTAGAAAGATATTCTTTTGTTTCATTAAATCCAATTAGAATTTCATCAGCTTTTTTTGAAAACATTTTTACAGCAATTCCAGGATATGCATTACTTTCATGTAATATTGTTGGGATTTTTAATTTGTTTGCAGCTCTAAATACAGGTCCACAAATATATCCTCCTGTTCCAATAACAATATCTGGTTTAAAATCCTCTAATATTTTTTTAGCATCCTTTATGCTTGAAATTGTTTTCATTATATTAGAAATATTTTTTAAAGAAATATCCTTTTTTAATCCATATGCTTCAATATGTTTTAATTTATATCCTGCTCTTGGAACCAAATCATTTTCTAATCCTCTATTTGTTCCTACAAATATTATTTCAGAGTTTGGTTCCTTTTCTTTTATCTTATTAGCAATTGCTATTCCAGGATTTATATGTCCACCTGTTCCAGCAGCTGAAATAACTACCTTCATTTTTTCCTCCTAAATAAAATACTAACCTAGTTCTTTGCAGACCTCGAAACATTTAACAAAATTCCTACTGCACACAGATTAGTTAATATAGCTGTACCTCCATAACTAAAAAATGGAAGTGGCATTCCTGTTACAGGTATTGTTCCAGTTACAACAGCTATATTAATTATTGCTTGTAGTCCAATTAAAGTCACTATACCTATTACTATAAGAGTACCAAAATTATCTCTTGCTTTTAAAGCTATAACAATACCTCTCCATATAAATAATGCAAATAAAACTATAACTAACATACAACCAAAGAATCCTAATTCCTCTGCTAAAACAGCAAAAATAAAATCGTTTTGTGGCTCAGGTAAATATAAATATTTTTGCTTACTTTCTCCTAAACCTACTCCGAAAATTCCTCCTGAACCAATAGCATATAAACTATTTATTATCTGCCACCCTTCATCTGTAGGATATTCAAAGGGATTTAACCATGTTTTAATTCTAGTTGCTCTAAATCCCTCCCCATCCTCTGATGAAGAAGCTCCCATTTTATATCCTAAATATCCTAACAAAAATGGTGCAACCATCCCAGCTGTTATAATAAAATTTTTTATAGTAGTCCCTGCAACAAACATTTGAACCACTGTAACTATGCATATAATAAGTGTAGCACTAAAATGGTTTTGTAATACATAAATTGAAAATATAATAGGCAGAAGTAAAGCCAGTGGAACCCAACACCCATATCCTAAAGTTTTTATTTTTCCGTTTTCTTGAAAGTCAGATAGCAATGCTGCAAAAAATATTATAAAAGATAATTTTGAAACTTCTGAAGGTTGAAAATTGAAACCTGCAATATTTATCCATCTTTTTGCTCCATTTGATTCCATACCTGCAAACTTTACAGAAATAAGTAATATAATACTTACTATGTAAAAAACCCACTTAAATTTTCTATAATTATTATAGTCAAATCTAGATAATGCAAACATTCCTATAATTCCAGCCACAGCAGCTATTGCCTGTTTATTTAAATATTTATAACTATTCCCATATTCAGAAAGTGACGATGGTGAACTTGCAGATAATACCATTATTAATCCCATCGCTACTAAAAGCATTGTAACAACTAATAAAATAAAATCACCAGATCCTCTTGTTAAAAGACCTATTTTTTTATCCTTTTGTGCCATTTTATTTACCTCACTAATTTTAGTTTAAATCATTAAAATTCCTAAAACTGAAGCCACCAATGTTATAACAGACCAAACTACAACAATTTTGTTCTCTCTCCACCCAGAAAGCTCAAAATGGTGATGTAATGGAGTCATTTTAAAAATTCTTTTACCTCTATATTTTCCACTCCAAACTTGTAATATAACTGATAATGTTTCAATTACAGAAACAATTGCCATTACCAAAAGAAGAAGTGGCATTTTTACATATATAGCAACACTAGATAATGCTCCTCCTAATAAAAGTGAACCTGTATCTCCCATAAAAACTTTTGCCTTATGAAAATTATATATTAAAAAACCTAAACAAGTTCCTGCAATAATTGCAGAAAAAATTGATACTTCAGGGCAACCTAATTTTAAACATATTATTGAAAAAGCTGTACTTATAATAGCCACAACACTTCCACATAATCCATCAACACCATCTGTTAAATTAATTGCATTTGTAGTGGCAAGCATTACTAAAATTATAAATGGAATATAAATAAAAACAGGAAGAGAAATATATTGTTTTATAATAGGAATAAAAATTTCATTATTTAAATTTCCGTAATTTTGTAAAAACACAGTATAAATCGTTGCAACTACAAGCAATCCCAACATTTTTAATTTTGGATTTAATCCATCTGTATTTTTTAAAACAACTTTTTTATAATCATCTATAAATCCTACTAATCCAAATCCAATTGTAGCTAAAGCAATAGGAATGATAATCTTTGCTTTTTCTAAATTTACGAAACCAGAAATTCCAACAATAATAATTAATGCAATTATCATAATTATTCCTCCCATTGTAGGAGTTCCTTGCTTTCTTAAATGACTTCTGGGTCCGTCTAATCTTTCACTTTGACCAACTTTTAATTTTTTTAACATAGGAATAATGTATTTTCCTAAAATGGCTGTAATAACAAATGTTATTCCTAGATAAATAATTGATTCTACCATTTATATCTCCTTTATTTTTTTTTCGCTAATAAACTGTTTAACAATTTTTCTTTCATCAAATGGAATTTTTTCTCCATTTATTTCTTGAGTAGTTTCATGTCCCTTTCCAGCTAAAACTATCATATCTCTTTTATTAAGCATTCTAATTGCTTCTTTTATAGCATCTTTTCTATCTTCAATAATTTTATATTTTCCTTTTGTTTTCTTTATTCCTTCTTCTATCTGAGATATTATTTCAGAAGGATTTTCTGTACGAGGATTATCAGAAGTTATTATAGAAAAATCAGCTATTCTTCCTGCTACTTCTCCCATAAGAGGTCTCTTTTCTTTATCTCTGTCTCCACCACATCCAAATACACATATTACTCTTCCTTTTGTATATGATTTAACTGCTTGTAATATTCCGCTTAAACTTTCTGGTGTGTGAGCATAATCTATCATAATTGCTAATTCTTTATCATTAGGAACTAATTCACTTCTACCTGGTACAGTAATTGTTTCTAAAGCTTCTTTTATATTATCAACTGTTGCTCCAAATTTTAAAGCTACAGATATAGCTGCCATACTATTATATACACTAAATCTTCCTGGAATATTTACTTTTATTCTTTCATTTCTATTTTCAATCTTTACTTTATAATCCACACTTACATTTGTAATAGTTATATCTTTAGCTAAAATATCTGCACTATTATCAATTCCAAAAGTTTTAAATTCACAATTATTTGCTAATCTCATGATTTTAGTAGCTTTAAAATCATCAACATTTACAAATCCTTGTTTACACATCTCAAATAATCTCATTTTAGAATTAAAATAATCATCAACATCACTATGTTCTTTTAAACTTATATGATCCTTAAAGAAATTTGTAAAAATTGCAATATCAAAATATGATCCATCTACTCTGTGATATTTTAGGCTTTGTGATGATACCTCCATAACTACAACATCCATTTTCTTTTCTGCCATTTTGCTAAACAATTCTTGAAGTTCAATACTACCTGGAGTAGTTCTTTGACTATATCCTAAACATTCATCTCCTATATAATTTGCTACAGTTCCAATAAGTCCAACTTTTTTACCTGCCTTTTCTAAAATAGATTTTATCATAAAAGTAGTTGTAGTTTTTCCTTTTGTACCTGTTACACCTATTAGTTTAAAATTCCTAGACGGATTATTATAAAAATTACAAGCTACTAATGCTAAAACTTTTCTAGTATCTTCAACCACTATAGCTGTAACATTACTAGGAATATGTATTTGTTTTAAATTAGCTTTTATATCAACTATAACAGCCTTGGCTCCATTTTTAATAGCTTCATTAACATATTCATGACCATCAAAATCAAACCCCTTTATAGCTACAAACAAGCATCCTTCTACTACATTTCTAGAATCATCTATTACTTTAGTTATATCAATATCTAAATCACCTTTTGATTTAAAATTTTCTAAACCAGTTAAAATTTTTCTAAGTTCCATCATAACCTCCAAAAGACATTAATTTACTAATTTATTATATAGTAATTTTTTTATTTTGTACAGTAAAAAAAAAAATTTTACTAAACATAAATATATCTATAAAATAAATATATTCAGATTTATAAAAATTATTAAAAATAAAAAAAACATAATGAGAAATAATTTCTCATTATGTTTTTTATTCATTAATATCATTTACTTCTACATCACCATAATTGTTTCCTTCATTAACTGGATCTAATACCCAAAAAACTACCAACACTATAAATCCCACAAAAGGTATAAGCCCCAAAAGTAAAAACCATCCGCTTTTATTTATATCATGTAACCTTCTAATCGCAACTGCTATGTATGGGATTAAATATACTAATGCAAATATAGTACCCAAATCAGAACTAATTACATTCAATATTAGTGAAATTATTAAATTAAATAAAAATGGAATCCAAAATTCCCTTTTGCTTGCTCTACCTGAAAACTTAATATAATTTTTCCAAAAGCTCTTGTACTCTTCCATACAATCCTCCTTATTTATATTTTTATAATATTTTTTTCGACAAATAAAAATAATTTCCTTCTTTTTATCTTTCTCATAAATTTATTTTTACATCATTCACTGGATTTTACACCCAAATATGGTAAAACTTCATTAAGTATCTGTCCACCAACAGGTGCTGCTACACCACCTCCTTGGTTTCTTTTGTCGCTACAAAATTCATGTACCATGAAATGAGTTTTTTATTCACCAAAGATGTCGAAAACTCAAAGTTTTAGCCTAGCCTATTTTTTCAAAGATACTTGTTTTATTTTCATTATCTATATATTGAAGAATTCTATCTAGTTCATTCATAAATTTAAAATGAATTTTGATTTTCTTTTTTTCATATACCTCTATATAATCAATTAACTCTGTTATAATATCTCTGTCTAATTTATTTATATTTTTATATTTCTTAAAGTTCTCTAACCATTGGCTATTTCCATATATAATTCCTTCCTGTCTTTCTTTTTGCTTATCTAAATTTTCAATAATTTCTTTTATTTTTTCTATATCTTGTTCATATTTCTGTTTATATTCTAAATATTCTTCTCTTGTTATATCTTCATTTTTCCAGTCTTCATATAAGCATCTTTTTAAATTGCTTATCTTCTCAATTTCTTTTTTCTTTGCCTGTTTGATATTTGAAATATTTTCATTTACTAACTGTTTTGTTTTAGATTTGTTGATTTGCTCTAGTATATTTTCAGTATCAATAAATAATTCAATATGAAGTTTTATTGCTTCTAATACACTATTTTCAAGGTCTTCCACTTTTAGAGTGTGTTTTGTGCATAACTTATTAGATTTTTTTCTATATGTACCACAAATATAGTATTCATAAACTGTGCCACTAGTATTTTTACAATATTTCTTATGCATTGCACGCCCACAATCTGCACACTTTAAAATCCCAGCCCACATACTTAAAGCTCCAGTATTTTGTACTCTAGTATCAACTTGTCTTAATCCTTGAGCCTTATCAAATAGTTCCTTATCAATAATAGGCTCATGCATATTTTCTACTGTAACCCACTCATCTTCTGGCACATGCTCTACTTTATGTATTTTGTAACTTTTTACTTTTCTTTTTCCTTGTGTTACATTCCCAATATAAACATCATTTTTTAAGATATTTCTAACTGTAGATGGGCACCACGAATAATCTTCTTTCTTCATTTTAGAATTATTGTAATTTTGATTTAACTTTTTCTTTTTATATCCTGTGGGATTTAAAACTCCCATATCATTTAATCGGTAGCATATGGATAAATTACCAAGTCCTTCATTTACTTTCCATTCAAAAATTTTTCTTACAATTTCGGCTGACTCTTCGTCTATTACTAACTTATGTTTATCTTTTTCATCTTTTACATACCCATAAGATGGAAATGCTCCTATAAATTCACCTTTTTTCTTTTTTGCCTTTAGTGCTGACTTAATTTTTATAGATGTATCTCTTGCATATTCATCATTGATTAAGTTCTTAAACGGAACTAGAATAGTATTGCTACTCATAGGATTTTTAAAGCTATCAACACTATCATTTATTGCTATAAATCTTATATTAAATAGTGGAAATATTTGCTCAATATAATTTCCAACTTCTATGTAATTTCTTCCCAGTCTTGATAAATCTTTTACAAGAACACAATTAATATTTCCCTTTCTCATATCCTCTAATAATCTTTGAAATCCAGGTCTATTAAAATCAGTTCCTGTGTAGCCATCATCAACATAAGTATCATAAACAATCAAATCATCATGTTCTTCAATAAATTCATTTAATAAAGCCTTTTGACTTGTTATACTATTGCTCTCGAGCTTTCCATCTCCTGTATCATTATCTTCTTGTGAAAGCCTAATATACTGTGCAACAGCCCATATTTTAGCCTTATAATTATTTGAATTTTCTGAAGAATATTTTGATTTTCTTCCAGCCAATATTTTTCCCTCCCTTCTTTATATAGTGTAACGTGCTCAAATTAAAATGTCAGCCCTCTATTTCATTTTTACTTTTAAAATGTTCAACATACATTCATTAAATTTTTTACTATTTTCAGCAAATACCATTTCTACACACATCTCTCCAACTTTTAATTGATATATATTATCCTTTTTTAATAAACCTTTCAAACTTTTACTTTTAATTTCCAATACACACATTCCTCTCGATTTTAGCTAATTAATTCTATTAAGATAAAAAATTTTTATTACAAATTTTCTCCCTCTACTATACTAGTTCCATTAAGGTACTCTAAATGTAAACTTTTTTGAAGAATTTTTAAAAATATTTTTATTCTTCTACTAGCTAAGTGTCTTTTAAAATAAAAAAAGCGTAATTTTTTTATAATTTGGCAAAAAAATAACTAAAAGTTATTTTTTATACTAACTTCTAGTTAAATTCTATTAATTTATATAATTGATTTTAGTTTATCATCATAGCCTCTTGTAGCAGTATACCTTTTGTAGTTATTTGAATCTTTCCCATAATAACCCCCTTAAATTTTACTTTAATGCATTCATTATATTTTCAGCAATTCTATTTATAACTGGGACAACAACACTATTTCCTGCTTGTTTATATAATCTTGCATCACTCATATCAGTAGGCAACTCATAATATTTAGGATATCCTTGAGCATAAAAACATTCCATTGGTGTTAACTTTCTTATTCCAAATTTTGTCTTTATTAGTGGTACATTGTGTCCACCTTCCCCCATATTTGCTGTTAAAGTTGGCACTAAATTACTTTGATTTTTCCTAACATATTTTCTTCTCCATTGATAAACTGTGTTATCATCATCCATTTCCTCTGTTAGCAATTTATATATGTTACCTTTATATTTTCCTTCTGTATAATAATATTTGTCATCAACTTTTGTATCAAAATTAAATACATCTTTTATACTTGTTTCTAGTGTTGTTGGCAGTGGCATTTGAAATCTATCAAAATCTTCCTTATCCCTAAATGCAACAATGTATATTCTTTCACGATTTTGTGGTATATTTCCGTACTCACAAGCATTTAAAACTTGGCATTTTATTTTATCTTTATAACCTGCATTTTCCAATCTTTCAATTATAGTTTTAAATGTATTGCCTTTATCATGCCCCACTAAATTTTTTACATTTTCTAAAAATATTACTCTTGGTCTTCTCTCTTTGAATATTCTTTCCATTTCAAAGAATAAATCTCCTGTTCTATCATCTTCAAATCCTTTTCTATATCCAGCTACAGAAAAAGAAGTACATGGAAATCCTCCAACCATAATATCAAACTCTGGTATTTCATCCAATTTAACTTCGTGAATATCTCTACAATCTACCTTCGTTTTAAAGTTTTTTTCATATGTTTCTACTGCATATTTATCAAATTCATTAGCATAAGCTATTTCACATTTATCTGTTTCTAAAAATCCTAAATCTATTCCTCCAACACCTGCAAAAAGGCTACAAATCTTATACATAATATCTTTCCTCCTTATATTATGCGGCGCGCCGCAATCTTTTGTTATATTTTAACAGAGTAAATAACACTCTGCCTTTCATCCTTTTTCAACTATCTTACCTCTTCTAATATTAAATATTACAGTAGGTTCTAGTTGTCTTGTTTCAATAATTGATTGTATTATACTTAAGTGTGGTCTTTTACCAGCTTTCTGGTAATCTCCTACAGTGGCAGTTCTTGATACAGGAATTTTCTTTAATTCTTCTGAATTAATTCCCGTATCGTAAACAAACAACATATTTAAATCTAAATCAAATCTTAAAAATACTAAGTCATCAAAATCACATCTTGGTCCAAAGCTACTTAAATCATATTCATAATTGCTTGTAGCTTTAAATTCAATTTTCTTTCCATCAAGAGATTTAGCATCTCCTCCAGATTTTTTATTCCAAAGAAGATTTAAGCAATAGCAACCCATTGGCTCACTTATTGCATCTGGCATATTAATTCCTCTTGATACTAAACTCTTAACATATGTATTTAAGTCTTTCCACTTAAAAAATGCATCACATGTTTCTTGAATTCTAGGCTCATCTATTTTTATTAAATATTCATCATTCATTTATTTACCTTCAGAGTGTTATTACTCTTGATGAACATTATATATTAGAATTCAAAATTTTTCTACTAATTTTGTCAAATTGTTTTAAAAATTTTTTAGCTAAATTTTGCTATTAATTTTAGCACATTCGTTGAATAGTTTTACAGCATCTGCAAAACCAATTTTATAGAATTTTTCGTTTTCATAAGAGCTTATAGAATGAATTCCATCTGTGTAACTTTCTAAACTCTCTCTAATTTCATTTATCATTTTATCATTAGTAGAAAGTTCTTTTATTCTATTTAACAATATTTCGTAGGTATCATTATCCTTAACTAATTCTTTAATTTTTTCCTTATCATAATCTGCAATTACACAAATAAATTCTTCTCTACTAGAAAATAATTCATTTAAAACTGATTCTTCTTTTTTATCTAAATTAAACATATTTACTACCTCCATTTATAAATTTATTGGTAGTATAACGTGCTCAATTTAATTTGTCAGCGTGTTTTTAGAAAAATTTATATTATTTTTTCTAAAACGTACTGAAAATTAAAATACAAGCCTAAATCTCACTATAATTTAGACTTGCATTTTTTATTTCTTCCAACCAAATATATTTTAACTTTATTTATAATTCTTTTAAATATAGATTCTTTATACTCTATCAGTGCTACATTGTTTTCTGTTATGTCTTCTCGTATAGGAATCTTTTTATTATTTTTAAACAAATTTTCATAGTTATACATTTCTTCATTTTTTTTCATAATTTTGTTTTGCAAGAATTTTCTGACTTTGTATTTCTGTAGTCTAGTAATCTCTGAATAAAATTGTAATTTCTATAAAATCACTTTAACTTTCGAAACATCACAACCATCGTAAATCATCTTATTCCAATTCTCAACT
>CANRKJ010000028.1 GCA_947631185.1 uncultured Clostridia bacterium
GAGAGGCTGTTGAAAAAGTGCAATTTTTTTGTAAAAATTATGTTTACCAAAATTGAATCCCTATTTTATTCAAAAATGCCATATAAAGTGGAGATAAATTTATAATTTTATATTAAATTTAAAGCAAAAGTGGAGATAAAAAATTTGTACTTTTTGTAAAATTTAAAATAATCGACTTTTTCAACAGCCTCCCCAATGAGCGCCCCTACGTTACAATTTTTCGATAATTATAAATTATTGTTTTATATTTTTTATTTTATGTATTATAACATCAAAATTTTTGTATGCATGTACGTTTATAATTTTTGCGGGCGCCCGATGAGCGCCCCTACATTTTTTTAATTAATTTTATTTTTTGCGGGCGACCGATGTGCGCCTATACATTATTTATTCTAATTTTACAGGGCACCCGTAGGGTGCCCTGTAAAATTAATTGATTTATATTCTTGGATTGAAATTCATTATCTTTTCCATTTTCTTTAAATATTCTTTTTGTTCTTCTGTAAAATTTTTAGGGATTACAATTTTGGTTTCTAAAATTAAATCTCCTCTATTTCCAACTCCATCTGGGTATCCTTTTCCTTCTATAATAATTTTCTGTCCACTTTGAGTTCCTTCAGGAACAAAAATTGTAATATTACTATCTAAACTTTCAAATTTGATTTTTTTACTCAAACCAGCTTCCCATGGAGTTAATAATAAATATGAATATATATTTTTTCCTTTTAGCTTAAATTTTTTAGTATCTTCTATATTTATTTTTACTAATAAATCCCCATTATTTCCACCATTTGTGCTCTTTTTTCCTAAACCTTGTAATCTAATTGTTTGACCATTTTGTATTCCTGACGGAATATCTACTTTATAATTTTTATATTTTCCTGATTCTCCACGAATCCCTAAAGTTTTGCTAGTACCAATTAATGCTTCTTCAAGAGAAATCTTTACTTCTGTAGTTATATTTTCACCTTTTATTGACTTTCCCTTTGTTATAGTTTGAACCTCAGATGTTTGTCCAAAAAAGATTTCCATTATTGCTTCTTTATTTGATGAAGGAACCTTTCTACCTTTTTTATTTTTTTTACTAACATTAGAATACCAAATTCTATCATATTTTCTTTTTGATACTGAATCTGATAATACCTTATACGCCTCATTTATATCTTTAAAACGTTCTTCAAATTTTCTATTTCCACCATTTAAATCTGGATGATATTTTTTTGCTTGCTCTTTGTAGGCAGATTTAATTTCTTGAGCATTAACTCTATTAGATTTCAAGCCTAAAATTTTATAGTAATCTTTAAAAATCATTTAAACATCCTCCGAACTTTCTCAAAATTCAAATTGATTATATCACAATATTTTTATTTGTGAATAGTTAAATAAATTATTTTAAGAAAAAATTATATGCTTTAACTGTATCTAAATGTATTATACTTTTGTCTTCTAATATCCATTCAATTGTTTTACCTAAAAAATATTGCATAGCCTTATCCAAATCTTTTTTAGCAATTTCATAACCGATTTTTGCTTCTTCATATGTTCTATCTTTTCCTGTACAATCAGCTAAATATAAAATTTTTTCTAAAGTAGACATGTTTGGTCTACCAGTAGTATGATATTTTATAGCATTACACATTTCCTCAGAAAATCCGAATCTTTTTTCACAAAATTTTGCACCTGTTTTAGAATGTATAAGGCTCAAAGCTTTAATTTCAATATCATCTAGCTCCACACCTAATTCTTTTGCTTCAGTTATTCTATATTCCTTAGGAGTTTCTTTTAATACATCATGTGCAATTCCAACAAGTTTAGCTTGTTCAACATCTACTCCATATATCTCAGCATATTCTATAGCTCTTTCCATAACACATATTGAATGATAAAATCTTTTTTCTGATAATTTACTTTTTACTACTTCATAAACTTTTTCAAAGCTTTCCACTTTATTATCTCCTAATTATTATTAATTCTATTTAATTTATACTTCAATCCCGTATTTCTTTTCTTAACTTCAAAATTGTTTATCATAAAATTCAAAATATTTTTTCCACCTATTATAATAAGAAGTTTTTTTGCTCTAGTCATTCCAGTATATAATAGATTTCTAGTAAGTAACATTTTAGAAGCTGGAGGAATTGCCAATATAACTACATCAAATTCACTTCCTTGTGATTTATGAATAGTTATACTATAAGCATGTTCTAACTCTTCTAATTCTGAAAATTGATACCATGCAACTTTTTGATCATCAAATTCTACTTCAATAACTTTTTCTGTAAAATCTATCTTTTTAACTCTACCAAGTTCTCCATTAAAAATTCCACTTCCTGCTTCATATTCGTCTTTTATACCGCTTCCTTTTCCCTTTTCCCAAAATATATCATAATTATTTTTAACCTGCATAACTCTATCGCCTTCTCTAAAAACAATTTCTCCATATTGTTTTTCTGCTAAATCTTTATTATGGGGATTTAAGGCTTGTTGTAAATTCTTATTCAATTCTTTTGTACCTATAAGACCTTTTTTAGTTGGAGTTAAAACCTGAATATTATTAAAGAAATCATAATTATCATATTTTTTTAATCTCTCTTTGCAAAGTGAAATAATCTGATATAACATCTTATCCTGATTAGATTCATTTATATAGAAAAAATCATCTAACATTTCTTCATCTGTTTTTTTACCTATAAAATTTTCTCCATTATTTACATTATGAGAATATACTATTATTTTACTTTTTGAAGCTTGTCTAAATATTTTATTTAAAGTAACACATGAGAAATTTTCTGAATCAATTAAATCTTTTAATATAAACCCTGGACCTACTGATGGAAGTTGATTACAATCACCAACTAATACAAGTTTTGTACCCATATATAATGATTTTACTATATAATTCATTAAGAACACATCAACCATAGACATTTCGTCTATTATTACAACATCAGCATCAATTGGAGCTATATCATTATCAACACTCCCAATTTTATCATCATCAATTTTTCCTATTTCAAGCAATCTATGTATAGTTTTTGCTTCTTCACCAGTTGTTTCACTTATTCTTTTAGCTGCTCTGCCTGTTGGAGCACATAAAACCACCTTTTTTTTATGTTCTTTGTAAAGCTCTATTAAAACTTTAATTATTGTGGTTTTACCTGTTCCTGGACCACCTGTAATTATACAAACATTATTATCATTAATTTGCTCTAAAGCTTGCAATTGTTTTTCAGATAAAATTATGTCCAATTTTTGTTCTTGTTTTTTTAGTTCATTTTTAAAATTTTTTATTTCTTTCAAATTCTTAGAATTTTTTAAAGCTGTTAATTTCTCAGCAATATTTCGTTCTGCTTTTTGGAAAGCCTCTAAAAATACCCATATACCATCTTCTGTTTCTTCAATATAAATTTCTTGCTTTACATTTAAATTAATGAGATTTTCTTCTATTCTATCTTCATCTAAATCTAAGATCTCTTTTACAAAACTAATTAAATTTTCTTTTCTTGTACAAGTATTTCCATTATAACTAGACTGCAATAAAGCATATTTTATTGCACTTTTTATTCTACTATCATTATCTTTAGGAATTCCTATTTCTAGAGCTATTTTATCAATCTGATAAAAATTAACTCCATAACTTATATCAACTAATATATATGGATTTTCTTCAATTTTTTCTATTGCATTAGCTCCCAAAGCATCAAAAACTCTTTTACTATTATTTGCACTTATACCAAATCTTTCAAGAAATCCTACTATTTGCCATAATCCCCATTTTTCGTTAAATTCTTCACCCATTTCATAAGCCTTTTCTTTGTTAATCCCTTTTATTTCAGAAAGTCTCAATGGTTCAAACTTAAAAATATTTAATGTATCTGCACCAAATTTATCTATTATTTTTTTAGCAGTCGCAGGTCCTATTCCTTTTATATTACCAGATGCTAAATATTTTTGTAGAGCCTCTGTAGTTTCTGGCATTATTTTTTCAAATGTATCTATTTTGAATTGTTCACCATATTCTTGATGAATTACCATCTTTCCTGTTATTTTTAATGAATCGCCTACTGTAATAAACGGTAAATACCCTACAACTGTTAATGTATTATCATCTGTTTCAAAAACAGCTATTGTATAACTATTACTATCATTTTGATATATTATTTCCTCTATTTGTCCTTTAAGTTCCATATTTTTCTCCGCTTATTTTATTTCAAATTGTATTTTATTTTCATTAGTTCTATTTATAGAATAGTTAAATTTATTATTATCTACAATAATTTCATCTTGCATAGAAAAATTATTTGCAAGATCTGAATCAAAATTATATTCATTTAAAATATTTATCCCTAATAAATTAAAAATATAATATGAATCATAAAAAATATCATCTATATATAAATTATTTGAATATTCCAGTTTTATAGAAATGTCTTCTATATTTCCCCATATATCATACTGTATAAAAATATATCCATAATCCCAACCTTCAATGTTTCTCTCATACTCTAAAGCACCTTGATGGTAATCATTTTTGCTTTTAAAATTTCTCTCTTCCAATTCTTTAACAACATTAGATAATTTTGAATCCATCATTTTTTTGTATTCAACATCAAACAATTTAGCATCTCTATATAAAAATACTTCAAAAACAATTGTGATAACTATACATATTAAACAAAAAAATACTTTTCTTTTATCTCTCATAATAAACCTCATATAACTTTCTATAATTAAATACTAAATTTATCAAAATTATCATATATATTATAAATTTTGATTTTTTTCATTTTGCCTTCATTTATTTTATCTGCTTCCAACACAATATATTTTTTTGTTCTTTTTTTTATACTAATATTATCATATTCTTCTAAAATAATATTTTCATTGCCTCTTGGTAAATTCTTAATTACTTCATTTAAAAACTCTGTGTCTTCTAAGTATTTATTTCTATCAAAAATATTGTCTTTTTTATTTCTTATTTTATATAATTTTTTATTTTTTTTCACAAAAACTAAATTTTCAGCGATATGTGCAGGATACCAGATTGGTATTGCAAATAGCCAAACTAAAATTAAAAATAAACTTAAATAAATAATTTTAGACGTAAATCTTGTAATAACTGGTATACTCAATCCATTTCTATAGCAAATAAATTCAAATATTGAACTTGATATTAAAAGTATTACAACAGCTATCCAAAGCATAAATACGTACAGCTTATAAGAAAATGCACCTGTTTTCATAGCAACATCTTTATCATATTTTAAAACAATCTCTTTCATAAAATCTCCTAAAAAATTTAATTTAGTTGTATTATATACTAAATAATTTCAAATTAAAAGTATATTATAGAAAAATGTACTTTTTGTTGTTTGCAAAATTAAATACTATTGTAAAACTATTGTTTTTTTGACTACCCTATGATATAATGCAACCGAATTCTATGAAAGGAAGTGTTGTAGTATGGAAAGGAATTCCAAAAATTATTCGCTTGCTGAAAATAAACTTTTAATACTTTACACTTTATCAAAAGTTGGAAAACCAATATCTCATAATAAACTCCAAGAATTGGTAATTTCAATTTGTGATATGAATTACTTTTATTTTCAACAATATTTATTAGATTTACTTGAAGATAAGTATGTAAATAAATTCGCACAAAATGATGAAGATTATTATGAATTAACACCAGAAGGAAAAGAAGGATTGAAACTCACAATTGATTTACTTCCTGGAATTCTAAAGCTAGAAGTAGATAGTAAATTTAAAGAAAATTTTGAAATTATCAGAGATAAATCCTCTATTACAGCAGAATATACTCCAATTTCAGAAAAAGAATTTTTAGTAAAACTAAAAATAATAGAAAATGATAATATAATTTTTAATTTAGAAACATATGCCGGTTCTAGAGAACAAGCAAGTCAAATGGTTAATAATTGGAATCAAAAAGCAGCTTTAATTTATCCAGAAATTTTAAATATATTAATAAATGAATCTGAATAAAAACATTGCACAGAAAATTTACTTTGTAAATTTTCTGTGCAATGTTTTGTTTTAGTGTAGTTTTATTTTACATATTACCATTATAATTTCTTTTTCGAATGACTTCATATAAAATAATTCCAGTAGCCACACCTGCATTAAGACTTTCTGTTCTACCTATCATTGGAATTTTTATTCTTTTATCAGCTAATTTTAAAACCTCTTCAGAAACTCCATTTGCTTCATTTCCGATTACTACTGCCGATTTTTTATACTGTGCATTATAAATATTTTCATCTGCAATCAAATCTGTTGCCAATATTTTTATTTGATGTTTTTTTAAATCTTTAATTGTTTTTACTAAATCACACTCAAAAACTTTTACTCTAAAAATTGCTCCCATTGTTGATCTTACAACTTTTGGATTATAGCAATCTGCACTACCTTTTGAAACAATTATCTGGTTCAAATTTATACTATCAGCAGTTCTTAAAATTGTTCCCATGTTTCCTGGATCTTGAATATTATCTAGTATAAGGAAAAATTCTTGACTATAATCTATATTTTCTTTTTTGTTTTTACTTACAACTGCTAAAATACCTTGTGGATTTGTAACATCAGTTAATAATTTAAAAATATTTTTTGGAACATAAATAACATCATATTTTGCTATTTTATACAATAAATCTCCAGAAAAATTTTCATTAAACTCATTACACACTATTATTTTTTTTATATCCGCATTTTCTTCAATGGCCTCTTCTATTATCTTTATTCCTTCTATAAGAAATGTATCAGTCTCATCTCTATATTTTTTATCTTTTAACTTTCTAATATTTTTTATTACTTCATTATCTTTACTTGTTATAACCATATATTTTCCCTTCTTAAAACATTACTAAGTTTTAAATTTGAATAAATAGTAATCTACAAATTATTTAAAAATTCCTTACATTGTTCTATTATAGAATGTTTCTTTTCAGATAAACTAAAAGTTATATAAGGTATATTTCCAGGAGAAAACTTTATTCTGCTTCTATATATTTTTATAAGCTTATCAACAGATTCAAATGCAAATTTCTTTGCATCAAAATGATATATAATATTATTTCCTTTTTGTGCAATTTTTATCACAGATTTTTCTCTTGCCATATTTTTTATTCTTGCTATTTCAAGTAAATTTAATATTTCGTCTGGAACTCTACCATATCTATCTATTATTTCATCTAATACATCCTCAATATCTTTTTCATTTTTACACAAGGCTATATTTTGATAAATTTCTATTTTTTGACTAGAATCTGAAATAAATTCATCAGGAATATAACTTGATACATTTAAATCAATTTGAATATCTGTAGTCTCTACTATTTCTTCACCTTTTAACTCTTTAACTACTTCATCTAAAAGTTTACAGTACATATCATATCCAACATGTTCCATATGTCCATGCTGAAATTCTCCCATTATGCTTCCAGCACCTCTTATTTCTAAGTCACGCATAGCTATTTTAAAACCAGATCCAAATTCAGTAAATTCTTTTATAGCCTTTAATCTTTTATCAGCAACTTCAGATAACATTTTATCTCTTCTATATGTTATATATGCATATGCTTGTTTATTAGATCTTCCAACTCTTCCTCTAATTTGATACAATTGTGCCAATCCTAATCTATCAGCATTTTCAACTATAATAGTATTTGCATTTGGAATATCTATACCTGATTCTAATATAGTTGTACAAACTAAAACATTTATTTTTTGCTCAACAAATTGTTCCATTACATCTTCAATTTCAGTACCTGTCATCTTGCCGTGAGCAAAAGCAATTTTAGCATCAGGTACTAATTGTTGTATCTTATTTACTTTACTAACAATAGTTTCAACATTATTAGATAAATAAAAAACTTGACCTTCTCTTTCTAGCTCTTTTGTTATAGCTTCTCTTATGACCTCTTCATCATACTCTAATACGTAAGTCTGAACTGGTTTTCTATCTTGAGGTGGTTCGTATATAACAGACATATCTCTCATTCCTACAATAGACATATGTAAAGTTCTAGGTATTGGAGTTGCAGTCATTGTAAGAACATCAACATTATTTTTCAATTGTTTAATCTTTTCTTTATCTTTAACACCAAATCTATGCTCTTCATCTACTATTAAAAATCCTAAATCTTTAAATTTGATATCTTTACTTAAAATTCTGTGTGTTCCAATTAATATATCTACTTCGCCTAACTCTATTTTTTTTATTATGTCTTTTTGTTGTTTTGGTGATTTAAATCTATTTAATACCTCTATTTTAATTGGATAATCTTTCATTCTTTCAGAAAAACAGTCATATTGTTGTTGTGCTAAAACAGTAGTTGGAACTAAATATGCGACTTGTTTTTGATCCATAACAGCTTTAAAAGCTCCTCTTATAGCAACTTCTGTTTTCCCATATCCAACATCTCCACAAAGTAATCTATCCATAGGCTTTTCTTTTTCCATATCTTTTTTTACTTCTTCTATACAGCGTAACTGATCATCTGTTTCAGCATACATGAATTTATCTTCAAATTCTTTTTGCCATGGAGTATCTTTAGAAAAAGCAAATCCTTTAGTTTTAGACCTTATAGCATATAATCTAATAAGTTCTTCTGCTACTTCTCTTAGATTATTCTTAACTTTTGCTTTTTCTTTATCCCATTCTTTAGAACCTAATCGATTTATTTTTGGAACTGAATTTCCATTACCAATAAACTTTCTTACATTATCAAGTGAATTAGTAGGTATATATAAAATATCGTCTCCTTTATATCTTATTTTTATATAATCTTTTGTTATCCCATCTGCTTTTATAGTACTTACTCCAATATATTGACCTATTCCGTGTAAAGAATGAACAATATAATCACCTACTTTTAAATCTGAAAATACAACGGTTTCACCATTTTTGAAATTTTCAGATAAATTTCTTTTCTTTTTTTTCTTATTTTCAAAAAAATCACCTAAAGATATCACTAATAAATTTAAATCTATACTTTCAAAGCCAGCACTTAAAGCTCCAGGTACAACATAACATGTACCTGAAGCTAGTTCTTCATCTGATTCAAGTGTATCTAAATACATACAATTTATATTATTTTCTAAAAATAGAGTTACCATTTTTTTAGAATTGTCAGGGCTTCCGCCAAGGATTATTGTTAGTTTTCCGCTTCTTTGAGCTTTCTGTATTTCCTCAAACAATAAATCCATTGAACTACGAAAAAAGTTGACCTCCCTATAGCTAAAGCTATATCCGTTTCTTTTTGCATGCATACTTTGTTTATCAACAAAACTGATATCTTGTTTTTCAAGATATACTGTTTGTTTATTCACAGTTCTGTCAATAAACTGTGAATATTCTATTGGTTTTTTTAAGATTTCTGGAACAAATTTATTTCTTTCCACCAAATCTTTAACAATATGTTCATTGTCTCTTCTAATATTTTCTGTTCTTGCTTTTATCTTTTCTATCTCATCTAGAAATATAATACAATCATCTGGTAAATAATCAAAAAGCAAATCATATCCACTATAAAACTCATCAAAATATTTATCAATCTTCGTTATGAAATTTCCATTTTTCATCATTTGAATATCTTGCTCGACATTTTCCATTATCGAATTTGTATAGTGATTTGATAAAATTCTATCACAAACTTTATCTATACTATCTTCTAATAAAAACTCAAAAAATGGATATATTTCTATCTCATCAAGCATACCTGTAGATCTTTGAGTTTCTATTCTAAATCTTCTGATAGAATCAACTTCATCTCCCCAGAACTCAATTCTAACACCATGATTTTCAGATGTAGCAATATCTATTATACCACCTCTAACACTAAATTGTCCTCTTCCTTCTATTAAGTCATATCTTTCATATCCAAGTGCCACTAAAGTTTCTTTAAGTTTTTCAACATCAACAGTGTCACCAACTTTTATTTTGAAAACTTTTTTGTATAAGATATCTTTTTTAATCATTTTTTGCATTGCTGCCTCAACAGTGGTAACAATTATTCCTAGTTTATTTTTTTT
The DNA here is from genome assembly GCA_947631185.1 of uncultured Clostridia bacterium. Taxonomy (GTDB): domain Bacteria; phylum Bacillota; class Clostridia; order TANB77; family CAG-508; genus Scatovivens. Next base: position 10,051 of record CANRKJ010000028.1, read on the forward strand.
AATATCATTTAAAACTGATATTCTTTTGTATAAACTATCTTTACTTTCAGCTATATAGTCGAAACTTGTAACATCTCTTTTTGGAAAAAATTCTACTTTTTCATCCAAAAATGCCATATCTTTTAAAATTTTTTTAGCTTGCATCTCATTGTAAGTTATAATACATATTGGTTTATCTGAATAAAATCTTGTTGAATAAGCCATATGGACTTTACCTGTATCAGTTAAACCAGATAACATTACTGGATTTGTTCCTTTTTGAATATTTATTAAGTAATCATTATACTTTTTTACATTAGGAACAATTTTTACTAAAGAATTCAAAATATCACTTCCTTTATAATTTTTAAAAGTTTTAAACATATTATGTATATTACATTTCAAACTCTAAAATTTAATTCCATAACGGTTTTGATTATATAACAGATTTTTACAAAAAGCAATATTTAACTTAATATTTAATTCTTTTTATAAAAATTGTAATATACAATTTTTTTCCACATATATATTTATTAAAAAAAATGCGCATATGTTAGCAAAGATTTAAGGATAATATTATGAATGTTTTAATTTTTAATTTAAAAAAATCACTTATTACTTTATTATGCTTTACCTTTATAATTAGCCTTTTGATTTTTTCCACTACCAACATCGAATCTGCAAAAAGCGGTTTAATTCTTTGGGCTAATTCTGTAGTGCCTTCTCTATTTCCTTTTTTTATAGCTACAGAACTTCTTTATTGTACAAACCTTATTGAAATATTTGAAAAAAAATGTAGTAGATTCATGAAAAGGATTTTCAATTTATCTGGTAATGCAGTCTTTCCTATTATCATGGGAACAATTAGTGGATACCCAACTGGTGCAAAAATTGTAAATAATTTAAGAACTGACAAAAAAATATCTAAAACAGAAGGTGAACATTTATTAGCTTTTACAAATAATTCTGGACCATTATTTATAATAGGAACTGTAGGAACTTCAATTTTCTGTAGTAAAAAAATTGGTATAATACTTCTTATTACTCATATATTAGGTTCTCTAACCGTAGGATTTTTATTCAGGTTTTGGAAACCTAATAGGAAAAATCTATTTATAAAATCAAAAGGTACAGAAAGGGATATGGATAGTTTTTCTACTACTTTTGTTAATAGTATTTCTAAGTCAGTTATAACCATATTAAATATTGGAGGCTTTATAGTTATATTTTCTGTTATAATATCAATATTAGAAAATTCTGGAATATTTGATTTTATCGCAAATTTCTTTAGTTTATTTGGCTTTTCAAAAACAACAATAATAGGATTTTTTAGTGGAATTTTAGAATTAACCAATGGAATAAAAAAAATAAGTATTATTGGAATAAAAAATTTAAATGATATCATAGTTATTTCAGCATTCTTGCTAGGTTTTGGAGGAATATCAGTTGCAATGCAAGTATATAGCTGTATTTCAAAATCTGATTTGTCATTAAAACCATATTTAGTTGGAAAAATTTTTCATGGATTATTTTCTGCCATTTATACCATTATTATTTTAAATATATTTTAAATATTTGCGGGCGCCCAATGAGCGCCCCTACGGAATATATATGATTTTTGAAATGTGAAATTATTTTTTGCGGGCGTCCGATGAACGCCCCTACGGAATATATATGATTTTTGAAATGTGAAAATATATTGGTATATAGGAAAAACCCTCTCAGCGAGCTGAGAGGGTTTTTCCTATATAACTTTGTGAATAAACCGGCTTTTAAAACCTTTGTCTGTAGTTCGTTTGATGAAAACAGCTATCTGGTCGCCTGCATTTATTGGAACAAATTCAGCATTCTCGTTAAGATCAACTATTCCAATAGTCTGAGGATTATATTCCACAAAAAAAGCATCACACTTTATTTTGTCAACATATCCTGTAACAGTAACCAAGAAATAATGGTTATTGGGTAAATTTACACGATCATATGCAGCTTTTCTTGACAATGTAAAGAAAGATTTTCTAGAATCATAGTCAAGAATTTTAACTTTTATCTTATCTCCTACTTTGAAGAAACTATCGAGGCCATAATACCTACTATTAGAAAGGTTTATACAGTGTACAAATGATGTAACACCATTACCGATGTCTACAAAAACTCCATAGTTTTTTATAGAAGTTATTGTAACATCAAATATGTTACCGACGTTTTGTATAAAAAAGAGTATGGTCTGTTTAACAACGGTCTTTCTTTCAAGAATTACAGTATTTCCATTTATTGCTGAAACTCTTGCATAGATATTTTTATTTAACAAACTATATAATGACTTCATCATACGATCTCTTGAAATAATATCGTAATCATCAATCATCATTATAGCATCTGTTTGCCCTATTTTTAGTAGGATTTTGTCATCTTTCACAGAAGTAATATTAGCCACTACGTAATCTCCAAGATTTATATCAGATATAGATATATCTTCAAGCTGATATAAATCTAATGGCTTTACTTCAAAATTCTGCCGATTATTCATTTTTTTCCTCCTTTGTATTTTTTGTGGAAGCCCACAAAGTTCAAATTTTTTCAACGAACGCACATTTAAACTTGCCATTAACATATTTTGTTACACGTACTATCAGCTCATCACCATAGTTAAAATAGTTTGGATTGATAGAATGCGGTACATTCATAAGTCCAACGTTTCCTGGATCATACGAAACAAAAATAGCAGTCTTTTTTTCATCCATAAAACCAGCGCATGTTACAACTATTTTTTCACCCACAGGAATATCCATAGGTAAATAAGCTCTTTTTCTGGATACCGTAAAAAAGTCTGATTCAGCATCATAAGCCTGAATTTTTACTCTGATTTCCGAACCAACTTCAAATTCTTTTTTAATATTCTTAAAACGGTTCTCAGAAATTTCAACTATTGGAACCATTGACTCTACACCATTTCCTAAATCAACAAACAGTGCAAAATTTGAAATTGCTTCAATTGTAGCTGGGATTGTACTCCCAATCATTGTGTTAAGCCGTTGGGTAGTTTCACAAGCAATCGAATTTCGTTCTACATAAAGAACACCATTCTCTTTTTTTGAAACTCTAACCAGAACTTTTCTTCCCAGTTTAGAAACCGCTGACTTTTTCGCCCGCTCTAAGTCTTTAATCCCATAGTCATGAACATCAAGTTTCATAGATATATTGTCCGCTTCTAGTGATAACATGTTATCACCAAAAGAAATTCCTCGTGCCAGTAAAACATCTCCTACTTGGACATCCTGATAATTTACATGGCCGTACTCATAAAACCGTAAAGGCTTTACTTCTAGCACGTTAGGGGCACTACGTTCATTACTCATTTTTCATTCCTCCTTGGTATACTTCTGACAGAAATCTGTCATTTGGTTAAAAAACGTGTGTAATTATTTTATCATAACATTGTCATCATGTCAAACTTTATTCCTACATAAAAACAGCTAAATATAGATTTATTTTGCCCCTTTAGCCCCTTTTACTCCATTTCCTTGCATAGCTAAAATATTTTGATCATACGAAAAAGTTAACTTTTCTCTTTCTCTATGACGTTTAAGTGCAATATCTATCATTTCATCTAATTCTTGTTCAAAAGACTTTCCACTAGCTTCCCATAAATAATATGATAAAGCACCAGGAATAGTATTTATTTCATTAACGAAAACTTTATCTGTATCCTTATCAATTAAGAAATCAACTCTAGCTACACCACTACATCCTAATATTTTAAATGTTTCTTTTGCTAAAGCTTGAATTTCATCTCTTTGACTATCAGGAATATCTGCTGGTAATTTTTTATCTGAAACCGCCATTCCTTTTCCACCTGACATTTTTCCATTTTTTCCTCCGCCTTTTATTCCTTTACCGCTTTTTCCTGAACCACCCATATATTTATCTGAATAACTTAGAATTTCATCAGAAAAAATAGGTTCTTCACAAACAGAAGCTTCTGTATCACAAATATTTCCAAGTACAGAACAATTTATTTCCTTTAAATTCTCAACAGCTTTTTCAACAATAATCCTATCAGCAAATTCCATAGCAAATTCGACAGCTTCTACAAGTTCTACTTTATTTTTTGCCTTTTTTATACCAACACTTGAACCCAAGTTTCCAGGTTTTACTATTAAAGGATATGTTAATTTTGCTTCTATATCTTTTAATATTTTTTCCTCATCCTTTATGTATTCCATTGACCAAAAAGAATAATAATCAACTACAGGTAATCCTGATTCTTTTAATATTTTTTTCATTGCAATTTTATCCATTCCAACACTAGAAGCCAAAATATCAGGTCCAACATATGGAATTCCTAAAAGATTAAAGAAAGCAGCCATAGTTCCATCTTCAACATTAGTTCCATGAACTATAGGAAATGCAATATCAATAGTGTTTAAAATCTTTTTACCTATTATAGGAGCAGGACACCTAACTACATTTATATTTTTTCCATCATTTACAACAGCAACTTTATAGCATCTTTTTAATAAAACATCCATATCTTTAAATGAATATAAATCAAGTAAATCGTCTCCTGTATACATTACTCCTTCTTTTGATATATATATTGGAACAATTTCATATTTATCAGGATTCAAACTTGAAATAGCCTGACTCATTGTAATAACAGAAATCTCGTGTTCAACTGATTTCCCTCCAAAGAAAACACCTAATTTTATCATTTTTTTATCCACCCTTTCATTTTATTATAGATAATTATCTGGCAAATCATTTTCCAACAAAACAACACTTTTATTATCTATTATAGAATGCATCTTAATTAAAGCATCATCTAAATTTTTTGCTGTATAAACTTTATCTTGTGGAAAATTCTCAGCTACTATACCTTCTAAAATTGGTACAGCTTGTTTTGCTCCTACTAGAATTATATAATCACAATTATGTGCTGCTGTTTTTCCTAATTCTTTATTATATTCTGAAGCTTTATCTCCAAGTTCAACAATACCTGGAGTTACTAAAATTCTTTTTCTATTTTTAAAAGAACCTAGTACCTCTAAAGCCATTTTAGCTCCTTTTACATTTGAGTTATATGCATCATCAATCAATATACTTCCATTAGCATTTGGTTTTAAGCTTAATCTATGTGGAACTGGTCTAATATATTTTACTCCTGTTCTTATTTCATCTTTGCTTAATCCCAATTTATCTGCAATAGCAACTGCACCAACTATATTCAAAACATTTAGTTTTCCAAGCAATTTTGTTTTTATTCTAATAGAATCTCCATTTGGCATTTTTACATCAAAACTAGAACCAGTTTCATCTATTTCTATATTTTCAGCATAATAATCTGCTTCTGATGTTAAACCAAATTTAACCATATTTTTTGTTATCTTAGAATTTCTAATATTTTCATCTTCCCAATTAACAAATGCTATTCCGTTTTCTGATGGAAGACTATCTACTAATTCTAACTTTGTTTTTTTAACATTTTCTAATGACTTAAATGTATCTAAATGTTGAGGTCCTATTGCTGTTAAAATTCCATAAGTAGGATTTACTATATCACAAATTTCTTTTATATCACCAATATATTTAGCTCCCATTTCACATATAAATAATTGATGTGTTGATGATAATTTTTCATTTATTGTTCTAACAACTCCCATAGTTGTATTATAACTTTCTGGTGTCATTAAAGTATTGTACTTCTGTGATAATATTGTATTAACTATATATTTTGTACTAGTTTTTCCAAAACTACCAGTTATACCTACTACTTTCAAATCTGGGTTCTCTTTTAATTTTTTCTTTGCTTTATTGCAAAAACCTCTTCTAATTGTTTTCTCAATAGGTCTATTAATCAAATTTAAAATATAAACAAGTGTATAAGCTATAATTCCTATAAAATCAATAATAGCCATCATTATTTTTGTATCAAACAAATTTGAACATACTGCTAAAATTCCAAAAATAATTAGACCTGTTAAATACATTCTTCTAATCCTTGCTGTAACTACAAAAGCTTTTTTTTCTTTTTTCTTTTTTGTAGAAAAAATCAATACAGAAAATGCTAAAAAATTAATTATTAATCCAATTTTTAAATTTATAAAACTTACTATAGCTGAAATTGCTAATAACCCTATAACTTTAATATCTAATACTGTCTTTATATTTTTTAACATCCAAGCTAGATATCTATCATTATAGTAGTTCTCTAATTGAAGAATATGTAATCCATGTCTTATTTTTTTATATGAAAATATCAAAAACAAGAATAAATTAAACTCTAATAAAACTTTTTCCATACACCTTCTCCTTATATATCATTTTTTAAAAACTCATTCAAAACTAACTTACAATTTTCTATATTCTCTAAATATGAAAAATGTGTACCATTTTTATACTCTACTAATCCACAATCAGGTATAGCTTTTTCGATTTCTTTTGCATCTGAAATCGGAGTAGCTGTATCTAAACTTCCCCAAATAAGAAGAGTTGGTACTTTGATATTTGGAAGTAAAGCTCTTTGATCCTCATTTAATATTATATTCATAGTATCTTTTAAAACTTCTGGTGAAGATTTATAATCACTAGAGCCAACCGTTCCTCTTATCTTGCTTCTTAATTCTTTTGATGGAATTAAATTTAAAAGTATTTTTCCAAATTTAAATATACTAACTTTTATATGATATTTTAAACTTCTCTTAGGCTTTAAACCAGCACTATCAATTAAAATAATTTTTTTAGGATTAACAATACCTCTTCCAACAGCATTTATAATTATTCTACCACCATTTGAATGTCCAATTAAAATTGGATTTTCAATTTGCAATTTTAATAAAAGTTCTTTTAAAAAATCTCCAAAATCATCTGTTGTTAATGGGTCTTTAGGTAAATCACTTTTTCCAAATCCAACAACATCTATTAAAAAAACTTTAAAATTAACTGATAAACTATCAGCTATAGGTCTCATAGATTCTAAATCTGTTAACCAACCATGTAATAATACCACTGGATTTCCTTTACCATAAGTCTCATAATTTATATTCCAGCCATGAATATTTATCTGCAAAATTATCACCTTTTTCTAATTTATATATACTATAATTTATTCAAATTATTAGCAAACGTTAATCAATAAAATTCTTACATTCAATAACTTTTTACTATATTATACTATTTTAACAATAATTTCAACATTTTTATAAAATATAACAATATAATAACTAGTAAAGTAAAATTTCTTTACTAGTTATTTAATAAAATTAAATAGTTAAAGTTCCACCCTCTGTTTCTAAGATTATTAAAATATTTTCTTCTTCTCCTGTTTGAGTATCTACATAAACTAAAAATTCTTTATCTTCAACTTTTCCTTTAAACTCATAACAATATACTTCTTCTCCTCGATCATTTGGTATAATAGCTTCCCCTTCACTTAATAATTCAAGCTTACTATTTAAATTTGATTTTGATTCATCTATTGTATATTTAGGCTTTAGCAAATTTCTCTTATAATGGCAATTAAGATAACCCTTTGTCTCAACACCTAGCACATCTCCACTATCTAATGCAATTTTTACTTTTATTAAATCTGGATAACATATAACACCATCTTGATTATAAGCATAATTTACAGTTAATATATTTTCTCTTTTTGTAAAATAAGTTTCTTTCATATTTTTATATCCTATTTTGTCTAAATATTCTATTCCAATTTTATTTGCCTCATCTTGAGATATTTTTTCTGTTTCTACTTCTCTAGAATTATTCATTTGATACAAATATCCGCCAATTTTTGTAATTTCAATATAATAACTTTCTTCTGAATTTTTTAATTTAACATCAAAAGTATAAACTTGAATATCATCATTTTCTATATAACCTTTTGAATCAATACTTTCTATATCTTTAAATATAAAAGATTTTATCTTTTCTTTTGCCTGATCTTCTGAAATTTCATTTCCTAATAAAGCTTTTTTCTGGTTTCTTTCCAAATGTTCAGAAAATGCTCCATCATAAATTAAACCTTCATATTCATTAAATGTAGAATCTATACTAGAAAAAACATCAAAATTTCCCACTTCTTGAGCAAACACTGTTTTAGTGTTATTTTGGAAATTTTTCCAAGTTAAATCACCTGAATATAATTCATCAGATAATTGATTTAAAACTAACTCTAAATCTTTACTATAATCGTATAGTTTACTAAGATTTTCAAAATCTTTTTCATCTAATTCTTGATCACTTAAACTTTTTTTAGCAAGTAATTTTGAATAATCACCCACTTGATTTAAAAATTTTATAGTTTTTGAATTTCCCTCAGAATCAAATGGAATTTCAGATAAATAAATCATTGCCAAATTTGCATCATTCCAAATTTCTGTAAAAGATTCTACAGAATATTCTGGATTCTTTGTAATCTGTGTTTTTGCTAAAAAATTCTCTATGTTATTAATATGATTTATTGCTTCAGAAAAAGCTTTATTATAATTATTTGTATTTATAGTTAAATATTTTTCTCTAAGAGTATATGCATAATATCCTGTAGCAAAAACAGCAATAGTTAATAATATTATTGCACCAATTTTTATTCTTTCACTTCTCATAAAAAATCCTTTCTTATTATTTTCATATTATTGGCGAAGCCTTTATATACTGGAAAGTTTGGATAACTTTATTTGTATATAAAAATATTTTTTACAAAGTTTTCTAATTTATGCAAAATTATTAATTTTTATTTTTTTTAGAAAAAAAGTATCGTAAAGTTTGTTCAAACTTTACGATACTCTCTTTTTTCTGAAAATACTAAATTTGTTTTATATTTTTTTGTTTTTTCTATTCTATAATTCAAAAATTAGTGGTATAATTTCATTATTTAAGGAGAATGTTATGAAAAAAGTACTTATATTTTATGGATCTTATGGTGGAGGACATCTTTCAGCAGCAAAATATATAAAAAAATATATAGAAAATCATTATAGCGATATTAAAGTAGAAATGGTTGATTGTATTGAATATATAAATAAATTCATAAATAAAGTTTCTACTGAAGCATATAAACAAATGGCAAAAAATGCTCCATGGATGTGGGAGTTAGTATACAACCATTCCAAAAATGGACCCCTTGCAAAAATCACAAATACTTCTAATCGTATAATGTCAAGAAAATTAAATACCCTTTTACAAGAATTTGAGCCAGACTTAGTTATTTCTACTCATCCTTTTGGTAATCAAATGTGTGCTATTTTAAAAAGGAGAGGAAAAATAAAATGCAAGATAGCTACAACACTTACTGATTTTAAGCTTCATAACCAATGGCTTTATTTGAGTGAATATATTGATTATTTTTTTGTTTCTAATAATACAATGAAAGAAGAAATGATATTAAAAAATATTCCTGAAAATAAAATCTTTGTTACTGGAATTCCTGTGTCAAACAAATTTCTTGAAGAATTTGATGATGAAAAAATTTATAAGGATTTTGGACTTTCAAAAAATAAGCATACTGTTTTATTTTTTGGCGGTGGAGAATTTGGTCTTGGAAGAGATACTGCTTTTATGACATTAAAAGCTTTAATTAGATTATTTAAAGATATTCAAATTGTTGCAATTGCGGGTAAAAATCGTAGAATGTTAAGAAAATTTAAAAAGCTTATTGAAACCACTGAATCTAGCAACAGAGTAAAATTGCTTACATTTACAGATAAAGTTCCAGAACTGATGCACATTTCTGACATAGTAGTAACAAAACCTGGAGGTCTTACAATTACTGAAAGCTTAGTGTCTTCATTACCTATAATTATAATAAATCCAATTCCTGGCCAAGAAGAAGAAAATGCTGAATTCTTAGTTAATCATGGAGCAGCTATATGGATAAAAAAGAATGATAATATTGCAAGAAAACTAAAAACTTTATCTAGAAATCCCGAAATGGTAAGTTTAATGATTGAAAAATCCAAAGAACTAGCTAAACCTAATTCAATAGAAGAAATCTGTAAAATTTTATTTAATGAATAACAAATGCGAGATTTTCAGTTATGAAAATCTCTGTGCATCTTTGCGCGTAGCGCTTTTATATAATAGGAAAGGATTACTTTCCTATTATATAAACTAAAAGGAGCTGTGTTTCACAGCTCCTTTTGTGTTAAAGATTATTTATCTTCTTTTCTTTTTATTACTCTTGCTATTTCCATTCCTATAGTTGTTAACATTAGTATTTCACAGCTTATTAGCACTTTATCTCCTGTTTTTACATCATATATTTTTTTATCTTGTTTTGGTTCTTCTGTATTTGCTAATATTTCTTGTCTATAATAGTATTTTACAATTATGTCTTCTTCTGTCATTTCTCCTGTTTCATTTATTGGGGCTTCTCCTGCTTTGACATATCCTTTGATTTCTATTCTTTTTATTTTTTATCATTAAAAAAAAATCTAATCCTTTTTCCCACGAATCCTACTATTTCTGTTGAATAACTCTGAGCTATTCCTTTTCCTAGTGCTTTACCTCCAATAGTCAGTGAAGCTACTATTGCACTTATTATGAATTGTATATTAAAATCCATATTAAGTTTCTCTGTAATTTTCATTGATATTAAAGCTGAAATTGAACCACTAAGTACACCTGCAACATCACCTATAACATCAGCACATATATTCGCAACTTTTGCCGAATTTTTTATAAGTTTTAATGATGTTTTAGAACCTGGCAATTTTTTTGATGCTTTAGCATGAAAATCTGATTCACTTGCAACAGTAACTGCAACTCCAATTATATCAAATACTACTCCTAATAATATAACTAATATTAAAACCAAAAATGCTGGTATTATTGATAAATCAGTTATGACTGAAGTTGATATAAATGAAAAAATTATTGAAAGTATAAAACTTAAAATAATTACAGTAAAAAACCATTTTAAATTCGAGGAACTTTTTTTATTTTTCTTCATCTATGTATTAATTCTCCTATTTATATTGGTGGTAAAAACTCAAGTAAACTTTACGGTTTAGGTCTGGATGAATTTCTCTATTTTCTACTAAGCATTACTACTTAGCCGTTTCCGTTTAAAGAAAATAACTAATAACTTAGCTTCCAGATGGCCACTTAAATCCGTACTTTAATCCTTGAGTTTCCATGTAATAAACTCACAAACACTCTAGAAGTTTTCCTTAAACACTTTAATCTATTGCTAGTCTCTTTTGCAACAATAATTTCATAGCTTGGAACAAATATTGGCCACTATTTGTTCTAGGAAATTGCTAATCCCAATATCATCACTCAAGACAGGCTACACTATACATCGTGTCTTGGCACTTTATATAGGTTTTACTCAAAATACTGATTGATTTCAAGCCTCCGCGATAATAGGGAAGGATATGTATGCCATTACATAGTTCCCCACCACCTTACTTCCTGCAAACACACAAAACTGGCATTCCGCGCATAAACAAGAAACTTCATCGATATGCCCTTTAGTGGATTTTTAGCCCCACCCTCACAATAGATAGTGTAACTAGAATAGTGCACCACCATAATAAATTTAGCATATATAGAAAAAAATTTCAAGTATATGAATAATCTATATTTCACTTCTTCCTTCTAATGCTTTTGTTAAAGTGATTTCGTCAGTATATTCCAAATCTCCACCTATTGGTATACCTCTAGCAATTCTAGTAACTTTTATTCCTAGAGGTTTCACAAGTTTTGAAATATACATTGAAGTAGCTTCTCCTTCAACTCTTGGATTTGTAGCTAATATAAGTTCTTTAACATTTCCATCCATAAGTCTTGCAAGTAATTCTTTTATTTTTATGTCATCAGGTCCTATTCCATTCATTGGTGAAATAGATCCATGTAGAACATGATAAACACCATTATACTCATGAGTTCTTTCCATTGCAACAACATCTCTAACATCTTCTACTACACATATTGTAGAACTATCTCTTTTAGGATTTGCACAAATACTACATGGCTCTGTATCTGAAATATTGAAACATTTTGAACAAAATTTCAAATTTTTTTTAGCATTTATTATTGAATCTACAAATTCTTTTACTTCATCATTACTTAAGTCTAACATATAGAAAGCTAATCTTTGCGCTGTTTTATGACCTATACTAGGTAGCTTTTCAAAACTTTCAACAAGTTTTTCTATTGATGGTGAATAGTATGCCATTATCTTTTCCCTTTCATATTTCTATTTCAAACAATATTTACATTAATCCAGGTATATTATATTTTCCAAATTCATCTGCTTGAGCTGAATCAGCTTTTCTAAAAGCTTCATTTAAACATGTTATAATTAAATCTTGAAGCATTTCAACATCATCTGGATCAACAACATCTTTACTAATAGTTAAAGAATTTATTCTTTTATCACCTGTAACAACAGCTTTTACAGCACCTCCGCCAGCACTTGCTTCAAAAGTTTTGTTTGATAATTCCTCTTGTGTTTTTGTCATATCTGCCTGCATTTTTTTTGCCTCTTTCATAAGTTGGTTGAAATTCATTCCACCAAATCCTCCCATACCTCCTGGGAATCCACCTCTTTTTGCCATTTTTAAATCCTCCTTAAATTAATCAAATATATTTATATCAATTCCTAAATCACCCATAGGATTATATCCTGCAGGCGTTGAATTCTCATTTTCTTTTGTTTCTGATTCTTTAAATGCAGAGCTACTTGCTCCTTTAGCATCTATATATTTAACATGCATCTCTTTTCCAAGAATTTTTACTAAAGCTTGATTCAAATCATTTTTATTAATAGAATCTTCTAATATAGTTTTATTAAAAGCAGTTAGGCCATTTAAAAAATACACTTCTATTATCATATCGCCCACTTGTTTTGCTTTAGTATTAGCAAGACATGTAAATAATCTAATTTTTCCTGATCTTTTCAAGTAATCTATAACTCTTTGCCATGCTCCTAAGGTTTCACCATTAGGATTTATTCTTGAATCATTTTCTTTTTTTTCATCATCATTTTTCTGTATAGGTTTACTATTTTCTTTAGAAACACTATTTCTTGAATTATCTGTAGTGGATAAATTAGAATTAAAATTTCCTGATGAAATTTTTTCTTCTAATTCGTTTATTCTTTTTTCCAAATCTTCTATTCCATTATTATTCTCTTTACTACATGCTTTAATAATTCCAGTTTGAAGCATAATAGTTTTTTGAGTTGACCATTTAATATCTCTTTCTAAATCTGAAAATAAATAAATAATATTAAGAATCTTATCCTTTGAAGCCTTTTCTGAAATTTCTTTTATTCTATCTTTTTCCTCTTCACTATATAAATCAACTTTTCCAGTAGCTTTGAATAATAAAACATCTTTTATATACTTTATTATTTCCCATACAAAATTGTATAAATCTTTTCCGTCATCTATTACTTTCTGAGTTTGATTTAAAGCTTCAATCTTATCATGTTCAAAAATTGCATCTGTAAGTTTAGAGATAATATCTGTACTTGGAAGCCCAACCAAATTTTTAACTTTAGATATTTCTATTTGTTCTGTTTCTTCCTGACTACATCTTTCAAGTATACTTATTGCATCTCTCATTGCACCTTCTGATAAAATTGCAATTAAATTTAAAGCTTCTTCTGTTATATTTATATTAGATTCTTTACAGATAATATTCAATCTTTTAACTATATCAGAATTAGATATTTTTTTATAATCAAACCTTTGACATCTTGAAAGTATTGTTGTTGGAAGCTTTTGTGGTTCCGTAGTAGCTAATATAAATTTAACATGTTCAGGTGGTTCTTCTAATGTTTTTAATAGAGCATTAAATGCTCCTGATGATAACATATGAACCTCATCTATTATATATACTCTATATTTAGCTTTTGTAGGAAGGAAATTTACTTCCTCTCTAATAATTCTGATATCATCAACACTATTATTAGAAGCAGCATCCATTTCTACTATATCTGTTAAAGAACCATCTAAAATTTCTTTACAAATTTCACATTCGTTACATGGATTACCATTTTGTGGATTTAAGCAATTTATTGCTCTAGCCATTATTTTCGCTGTACTGGTTTTACCTGTACCTCTAACTCCACTAAACAAATACGCATGTCCCACTCTTCCTGAAATTATTTGATTTTTTAAAGTTTTTGTATTATATTCTTGCCCTACCATATCATCAAAAGTAAGTGGTCTAAATTTTCTATATAAAGCAGTATATGCCATATTTATATACTCCTTCCTAGTAACCTTTGTAATTTTTATACTATTATATTAAAGTAGCTTCCCTTAGGGAAGGCATGCAGTTCACATAAATACACTACTTATCGCTGCTTTCTTCCGAACCTGACGAGATTCATAGCTTTTTATTGAAGCATACCTTCCTTAAAGGAAGCTAACTTACTAATCACTTTTTAAATTATACAACGAGTAACTTATTTTTTCAATAGTTTTTTATTTTTTATTTACTCTTTTAAATACTATATTAGAAAAATCTGTTATCTCTATATTAGAAGAACCATTTGTAATAATATCTCCAGCAGGGAAATTCAAATTTATTGTTCCTTTATATGATACATTATCACTAGTTTGAATTGTAATATCCATACCTAAATCAAATTTTATATTTTCAAATGTAATCCCTATTTTTTGAAGTAATGATCCATCATATACTATTTCAGTATCTTCATTAGAAGTATAATTTCCTAAATTTTCGATTGCAGTTCTAAAAGCCATAACTCCACCACTATTTCCAATTTCTAGATTTTTTAAATCATCAATTTTACTACCTTTAAACACTAGATTACTATTCAAATAGTCTTGTTCACTATAAGTATATAAATTTTCAAGTTCACCTGTAGGTCTATATAATTTTAACTCTCCTTTTGTTGGCCCATTTTGAATATTAAAATTATCTAATGTAATATTTTTTATTGTTACTTCATTATCATTAGAATCATCTTTTTTTATATAAATATAAACATCATTAAATTGTGTTAATTTAATATTCCAAATATTCTGACCATCCTCGTTTTTTTGTCCATCAACATTACTTACAATCAATATTTTTTCTATATTAAATGGTAATGTTTTTTCGCCCTCTGTTTCATATCTTTTTATAATGTAAATTACTATCCCAATCATAACTAATATAAAGAGAAAAAATAAAACTCTTTTTATTATTGAAATTACATTTTTTTTATCCATTATTATCATTCCTTTTTCTTATATTAACGAAAAATTCATCTATTATATTTTCACACTCGTCCTTTAAAATATATTTCTCAATTTGTACAATATGATTAAATTTGTAATTTTCCAATAAATTTAAAGCAGTTCCACAAGCTCCCATAGTATCATCCATCGCACCAATATATAATTTTTTTATTCTCGAATTTATTATAGCGCCAGCACACATTGGGCAGGGTTCTAATGTAACATACATCTCACAATCGTTAAGTCTCCAAGCATTTAAAACTTTTGATGCCTCTTCTATAGCCAAAATTTCTGCATGATATATTGCATTTTTATAAGTTTCCTTTAAATTATGCCCTCTAGAAATTATTTTACCATCTTTTACTATAACAGCACCAACTGGAACTTCTCCTTTTTCTAATGCTAATCTTGCTTCTTTTAAAGCTTCTTTCATAAAATATTCTTTTTCCATATATATCCTCATATATTTCCAAATTTTTCTTACTCATTTTAGCATAGTTTTTATTATTTTACAACATAGTTAATACTATTATCATAACTTAATTTTTCTATTATTTTCTATTCTTCTTTTCTTGTTCAGATTTTAATGCTAATAGTTCTTTTAAATATGCATTTTCCGCCTCTAAATACAATATTTTTTCTTCATATGATTGAGGTGTTTTATACATAAATTCTTTTTTGGCTAATTTTTTCTTCTTAAAAAATTATTCTCCATATTCTTGATATTGTTTTACCCATTTTCTTAATGCTCTGGTATCTTTCATTCCATACATTTGGGCTACTTTTTGATACCCGACCGTGATTACCTTCAAGATATGTTTTTATTGCATTTAATTTAAAGTCTGCTGGATATTCTACTGTTTTTCCCATTAACTATACCTCCTTTTTTATTATATCTTTTTATTCTTAAAAAGTCTACTTTTTGGGGTACAGTTCAAATTCTGCGGGCGTCCGATGAGCGCCCCTACATTTTTGCATTATTTTTTTCAAATATTTTTATTATAAATTAAAATTTGATATATTTATATTTTTCTCTCATTGCCTCTTATATTTTATATTTTTAATTTTGCGGGCGTCCGATGAACGCCCGCAAAAATTTAAAATTATAATTAATTGTTAAATTAATTTTTAATAAACAAAATGGTACTTACCACGTATCTCAAAATTTATAATATATAAAAAACTATATACTTTCCCAACAATAATATAAAATATTTTCATCAACATCATAAATTCCTATTTCGTAACCCGTTGCATTTTCTTTAATAACATTCTTCTTTTTGTCTTCATCTCTTGTTCTACATACTAATTCATAATAATAATATCCATTCTTAATATCAAAGACTTCTTTGTTATATTCAAAAATTTCTAATTTATCATTATCTAATCTATTTTCGTTCCATTTTTGGTTTTGTTTTAATTCTTCTATTATATCCTTTCCTCTTTCTTCTGAAAATTTATATACATAGTAGTCTCTTCCATCATTTTGCGGTCCGCCTCTTACATCATATATTTCTCTACTAATGTAATTTCTAGTATCTAAGTTTAAATCTTTATGGTAATCTACATAATTGTTAAATATCCTATTTATATAATAGTATAATTTTGCATTCTTTAAATCAAATATTGAATAAGCATTTTTTCCATTATAATAATATAAATCTTCCCTATCTATAGGAATGATACTATCATCTTTTATTTCTGAAAATTCTTTCATTATGTATTCATAATACTTGTTTTTGTCCCATAAATTACTTTTTTCTAATTGGTTTTTAAATTCCTCCATACTATTTGTATAATAATTTTTTAACTTATATACTTTATATTTTCCAGTTAAAAAGTCTTCTGTATATGTTGTGCAATATTCTATATCATATTCATCTATTTCTAAACCTAATTTTTTATAATCAATATCTCCTTTTATTGAAAAATATAATTTTGTAATTTCAACAGACATAAAACCTACAATTGTACAAATTACTGATACTGAAAAAAAATATATAATTATTTTTTTATTTTTCATATCATCATTCCTTTAATTCAATTTTGTAATTTGGAAAATTAAATTTTATTTTTACGTTATATGTTTTTATAACTCCATATTCACTAGAAACAACTCCAAAATTATTTAATAGTGTTGATTAATTTGTAAATATTTTAGGTACTATTAAATTCCATTCTTTTACATATTTACTTTTCATTCTTTTGGTTTCTTCATTAAAATATAATCTTTGGTTACCACATTTTTCTCTACATTCTCTTATTACATTTTGTTCAACTCCATAATGTTCTTTATATAATTCTAAGAAGAACCCTACTTTTGCATATAATTTACTAGAATGGTAATATTTCAAATACTCTAGTATTTTTTTTCCATTTAATTTGCCCATTAACTCTAAACACATTATTAATTCTTCATTTCCACCTGCTAGATTTGTTTTATCTATGCAGTCTATAAATGTTCTCTCTTTATCGGTTATCCTAACCTTATCATATTGTACTATTCCAAAATCATTTTTACTATTTATATATTTGTATGATATACCTTCAAATTCAAAATTTGTAAATCTTTTCTTTGTAGATACATATACTTCATAAAAAACTTGATTTTTAACACCATAATATTCTAAAGCTGAATGATATGATATATATGCATCATCTTTTATTTTTGAAGCTATCATAAATTGATCTGGAATTGTATTTTTAAACTCTATATTACATACAACATATAGATTATGCTTTACTCTTTTTATATAATTAAATAATA
>CANRKJ010000029.1 GCA_947631185.1 uncultured Clostridia bacterium
AAAAATATATTATTTTAAAAATTTTATTAATTAAATAATGCTTGTTTTTCAACAGCCTCTCATTGGGCGCCCGCAAAATTTTTTACAAAGATTGCAATATTATGTTAACTGTGGTATAATATATAAAGTGTGAATAAAGGGGGAAACATATGAAAAATAATTCAGTTAAAAATGTATTAAGTAAATTATATAAAATTTTAACTAAAAGACAGAAAATAATATTTGGAATAATAATTATTATTATGATAATATCAGCTACATTAACTCAAATCACACCAAAAGCAATAGGATGGCTTACAGATGACATATTAATGCAAAGCGAAATATCATTTTTAAAAGTTATTCCATTTCTTATATTAATTTTAGTTGTAAACATTGTTAATGAAGTTATAAAAATACTTAGAAGAGTAATGGTGGAAGATACTGCTACTAGAACAGAAAAACAAGCAAGAGGTATGGTTATAAGGTCTTTACTTATGGCACCATTATCTTATTTTAGAGAAAACATGACTGGAAATATACATGGAAGAATGAATAGATGTTTAGAAGGTACTGTAAAATTAGAAAAATTATTATTTATGGATTTTGCCCCAGCCATATTTAACAGTATAGCAGCTATAATAACTATATTTATAACATTACCATTTATTCTTGCATTACCAATGATGTTGGTAATTCCAATAGGTATATTTATAGTTTTTAAACAAATAAGCAGTCAAAAAGGCATTAGGGTTGAATTATTAGAGAGTAAATCTCAGATGGATGGAACAATTGTTGAACTTATAAATGGAATTGAAGTAATAAGAATTAGTGATAGTGTTGAACTTGAAACAAATAGATTTGATAGTAAATCAGAATTTTTAAGAAAAAAAGAAATGAAGCATCATAAAGCTATGGCAATGTATGATTGTTTAAAATTTATAAATCAAGCAGTTTTTACTGTACTAATTATAGGAATTTCAACATATTTAGCTACTAAAGATATAATATCAGTTGGTAATGTATTAACAGCTTATCTATGTTTTAATCAACTTATTAAACCATTAGAAGAATTACATAGGATATTTGATGAATTATCAGAATGTACAGTTCTAGCAACAGATTTCTTTAAAATGGTAGAAATACCAAATGATTTTTCATATAAAGCATTACCTGAAAAAACTGAAGTAGTAGAAACAAAACCTATTATAAAAATTGAAGATTTAATGTTTTATTATAATGAGGATAAAGACAAAGTAATATTAGATAATTTTAATTTATCAGTTGATAAAGGTATGTTTTTAGGAATAGCTGGACCTAGCGGTTGTGGTAAATCATCACTTATAAAATCAATATGTAAATTAGAAAAAGGATATGGAACTATAATTATTGATTCTAAAAATATAAATTCATTAAATAGAAAAGACATAGCTGAACTTATTGCACTAGTTCCACAAAGTCCATTTTTAATAGCGGGAACTATTTATGAAAATATATGTTATGGTTTAGATAGGGAAGTTTCAATTGAAGAAGTAGAAGAAGCTGCAAAAAAAGCTTATATATATGATTATATTAATAATTTGCCAGATAAATTTAATTCTGCTATATCAGAAGGTGGAAATAATTTATCAGGTGGTCAAAGGCAAAGAATAGCTATAGCTAGAATATTTTTAAGAAAACCAAAAATTTTAATTTTGGATGAAGCAACATCTGCATTAGATAATACTTCAGAAAAACATATTCAAACAGAAATAGAGAAATTACAAAAAGAGAATAATACAACTATTATTTCAATAGCTCATAGGTTAACAACATTAAAAAATTGTGATAAAATAATTGTTTTAAATAAAGGAAAAATAGAGGAAAGTGGAAAATATGATCAGCTGATTGAAAAAGGCGGAATATTTAGTGATATGTATTATGGAAAATTAAAATAATAAAAAAAGATGAAAAATATTTTTCATCTTTTTTTATTATTTGTTCATACAATTAAAAAACGTAAAACAGGAAACAATAAAAATGTTTAAATATATGCGGGCGTCCAATGAACGCCCCTACAAAGATTCGTATATTTTTTTTATAATATAAAATTTATATTCTGTGTGGTTGTTCATCGGACAACCCATTTTTTTTATATAATTATTTATAAATTTATGCGGGCGTCCAATGAACGCCCCTACAAAGATTCGTATGTTTTTTAAAATAATACAAAATTTATATTTTGTGTGGGTGCTCATCTGGCAACACATTTTTTTATATAATTATTTATAAATTTATGCGGGCGTCCAATGAACGCCCCTACAAAGATTCGTATATTTTTTTATAATATAAAATTTATATTCTGTGTGGGTGCTTATCGGGCAACACATTTTTTTATATAATTATTTATAAATTTATGCGGGCGTCCAATGAACGCCCCTACAAAGATTCGTATGTTTTTTTTATAATATAAAATTTATATTCTGTGTGGGTGCTCATTTGGCAACCCATTTTTTTATATAATTATTTATAAATTTATGCGGGCGTCCGGTGAACGCCCCTTGTATAATATAGTCAATGTAAAAATTGACTATATTTTTTAGTCTATTTTACATAATTTGATAATTATACATATCCATTGTATAATTAATTTATTAACACTGTGGACTTTTTGCGCCCCTTATAGCAGTTAACACTTTTGATATTTTCATCTGACTATTCTGTGTAGATTATTGCCACAGTTTTATTATTAATTGATAATTAGTTAGATAGATCTTTGAATCTTTATTTAGAGCAAGGTTACAAGTAGTAAAACTAAGTGGAGTTTGTCACAAGTGTTAAAATTTTATTTAAAGGAGTTGATTGATTATGATCTATATTGGCATTGATGTTGCCAAATTTTCTCACTTTGCTTCTGCTGTTAACTCAGATGGCGAAGTCTTACTTAAACCCTTTTCATTTTCTAACTCTATTGATGGGTTTAAGTTGTTACTTTCTAAAATTAAATGTTTTCACATTGAAGATTGCCTTATTGGACTTGAGTCTACTGGACACTATTCTGATAATATCGTTTCTTTTCTTTTTGATAAAGGTTTCAGAATCGGTATTATTAACCCTATTCAATCTGATTCTCTTCGTAATTCTAATATTAGAAAAACTAAAAATGATAAGATTGATACTTTTCTTATTTCTCAGTGTTTAATGCTTCATAAATACACTGCTTTTTCTAAAAGTGATTTTAATATTCTTAGGCTCAAAACTCTTTGCAGATTTAGATTTGACATTACTCAATCTAAGACTAGATTGAAAACTCAAATGACTGGTTGTGTTGATTTAATTTTTCCTGAACTTAATTCTTTTTTTAAAAATATTCATTCTAAATCCGCTCATGCTATACTTACTAAATATACTTCTCCTAAAAATGTTGCAAAATCTAGAATTGATACTATTTTAAAAGTTTTAAACAAAACTTCTAGGGGAAAATATTCTTACGACGATGCTGTAAATTTAAAGAAAATTGCTTCTAATACTATTGCTTTAGATAATCCATCTATGTGTATGCAAATTGTTTATTTAATCAAACAAATTGATTTGCTTGATGAACAAATTCTTACCATTGATAAGGATATTAAGAAAATTATGGATGAAATTAATTCTCCTATTCTTTCTATCCCTGGAATCAGTTATACTTTAGGTGCTATGATTCTTAGTGAAATCGGAGATATTCATAAATTTCCTAATCCTAAAAAATTATTAGCATATGCAGGTTTAGACCCATCTGTTAAACAATCAGGAAATTTTAATGCCACCAACACAAAAATTTCCAAAAGAGGTTCTAAACATCTGCGATATGCTATTCATACAGCCGCATCAATAATCATTTGGAATAATGATACGTTCTATGAATATTATACATCAAAATGTTCAAAAGGTAAATCCTATCGTAATGTAATTGGTCATGTTAGTAACAAATTAGTTAGAGTTATATTTAAAATTCTAACTGAAAATATACCATTTAATTTAAGTTAACAAATTTTCAAAGTACATAATATTTTATTAATAGAAGTTTTAAAAATCTATATTAAAACTTCTATTAACTGCGCTCTTTTTTATTTACTAAAAAATTTTTTGTTTTTTTATTGACAAAACATAGTTAGTCTACAAAGATTCGTATGTTTTTTAAAATAATACAAAATTTATATTTTGTGTGGGTGCTTATCGGGCAACCTATTTTTTTATATAATTATTTATAAATATGTAGGGGCGCTCAGTGGGCGCCCGCACAATGAAATGTATAAATTTTTATTTTTAATTGACTTTAAATTAATCTTTTTATATAATAATCACGATAAATTTTTGTTATAGGAGGAAATAATGAGTTTTATAGATGATATCAAAAATAGAGCAAAAAAAAGCATAAAAACTATTGTACTGCCAGAAGCATCAGATATTAGAGTCTTAAAAGCAACTTCAATAGTTTTAAAAGAAGAATATGCTAAAATAATTTTAGTTGGAAATGAAGAAAATATAAGAAATCTTGCAAATGATAATGGATTAGATATAAAAAATGCTAAGATTGTAGATCCTAAAAATTCTAGCAAAACAAAAGAATATGCTCAAAGCTTATATGAACTTAGAAAAGCTAAAGGAATGACAATAGAAGAAGCAGAAAAATTAGTTTTAGATGAAGTTTATTTTGGAATGATGATGGTAAAATTGAATGAAGCAGATGGTTTAGTTTCAGGAGCAATACATTCTACTTCAGATACATTAAGACCAGCACTTCAAATACTTAAAACAGCACCTGGAACCAAATTAGTTTCTGCCTTTTTTGTTATGGTGGTTCCAAATTGTGATTATTCTGATGATGGAGTATATGTATTTGGTGATTGTGGATTAAACGAAAATCCAAATGCTGAACAACTTGCTGAAATTGCAGTATCATCTTCAAAGAGTTTTGAATCTTTAACTGGAAATGAAGCAAAAGTAGCAATGTTATCATATTCTACAAAAGGTAGTGCACATTCAGAACTTACAGAAAAAGTTATACAAGCTACTAAAATATTGAAAGAAGAGTATCCAAATATAAAAAGTGATGGAGAACTACAGCTAGATGCTGCAATAGTAGAATCTGTTGCAAAAAGTAAAGCACCAGGTAGTGAGACAGCAGGTAAAAGTAATGTTTTAATATTTCCTGATTTAAATGCTGGAAATATAGGATATAAATTAACTCAAAGATTTGGAAAAGCGGAAGCTTATGGCCCACTTTGCCAAGGAATAGCAAAACCTGTAAATGATTTGTCAAGAGGATGTT
The DNA here is from genome assembly GCA_947631185.1 of uncultured Clostridia bacterium. GTDB lineage: Bacteria > Bacillota > Clostridia > TANB77 > CAG-508 > Scatovivens. The sequence continues at coordinate 5,273 of CANRKJ010000029.1, forward strand.
CATCAGAAGATATTGCTGGTGTTGTAGCAATTACTGCTGTTCAAGCTCAAAATGATTAAGAAAGGAAGTAAAAAATGAAAATATTAGTTTTAAATTGTGGAAGTTCATCATTAAAATATCAATTAATTGATATGAAAGATGAAACAGTAATTACAAAAGGAACATATGAAAGAATAGGGATGAATAATTCTTTTATTACAGTAAAACAAGATGGAGAAAAAATTAGAATAGAACATCCTGTTAAAAATCATGAAAAAGCATTAAAGTTTGTTTTTGAAGATATACTTATGGGAAAAGAATATGGAAAAGTAAAATCCTTATCAGAAATAGATGCTATAGGACATAGAATTGTTCATGGTGGTGAAAAATTTAAGGAGGCTGTTTTAATCACAGATGAAGTTATAGAAAAAATAAAAGAAGTTATACCTTTAGCTCCACTTCATAATCCAGCAGCACTTCTAGGAATAGAAGCATGTAGAAGTGTAGTCCCTGATATGAAAATGGCAGCTATATTTGATACTGCTTTTCACCAAACAATGCCTAAAGAAAATTATATGTATCCACTTCCTTATGAATTTTATGAAAAATATCAAGTTAGAAAATATGGATTTCATGGAACATCACACAGATATGTATCTGGAAGAGTAGCTGAAATAATGGGTAAAGATATTAAAGATTTAAAAATTGTTACATGTCATTTAGGCCAAGGTGCTTCTATTTCTGCAATAAAAGATGGAAAATCTATAAATACTAGTATGGGACTTACTCCTCTTGGTGGAATAGGTATGTGTGCAAGATCAGGAGATTTAGATCCATCAGTTGTAACATATTTAATGGATACTTTAAATGTATCAACAGAAGATATAAATAATATATTAAATAAGCAATCAGGTGTTCTTGGAATTTCTGGAGTAAGTGCTGATTTTAGAGATGTTGAAGCAGAAAAAGATAATGGAAACGAAAGAGCAATTTTAGCTATAAATATGCATAATAGAATTGTAGCAGAATATATTGCAAGATATATGGTTTCATTACAAGGCTTAGATGTAATTGTATTTACAGCTGGAATAGGTGAAAATCAGATAAGAATTAGAAAAGGAATTTGTGATGAACTTAAATTTTTAGGAATTGAAATTGATGATGAAAAAAATAGTATTAAAGGTGAAGAAATAGAAATTTCTAGTCCAAATTCTAAAGTAAAAGTATTTGTAATTCCAACTGATGAAGAAATTATGATTGCTAGGGATACCTTAAATTTAATAAAATAAAAGGGAGATTATATGAAAATTCTTGTTATAAATTGTGGGAGTTCTTCTCTAAAGTTCCAACTTATTGATATGGATAATGAAGATAGAATAGTTAAAGGAAATTTTGAAAGAATAGGTGGAAAAAGATCTAATATCAGATTAAATGTTAGAGGAAATAAATCTAATGTTCCAAGAATTGCTAGAGATTTTGAAGAAGCAATTGTCAGTGTTCTTAATTTGTTACAAGATCCAAATTATAATATTATCGAAAGTTTAGATGAGATAACAGCTATAGGACATAGAATAGTTCATGGAGGAGAATATTTTTCTGATTCAGTATTAATTGATGATGAAGTAATTAAAAAAATAAGTGATTGTACAAGTTTAGCTCCATTGCATAATCCATCAGCAATTGCTGGTATAGAAGCTTTAAAAGGAATCTTGCCAAATAAACCTATGGTTGCAGTTTTTGATACTGCTTTTCATCAGACTCTTTCAGAAACTGCTTATATATATAATATACCATATCAATATTACGAAAAGTATAAAATAAGAAAATATGGATTTCATGGAACATCTCATAAATTTGTTTCTAAAAGAGCTGCTCAACTTGATGGAAGGGACATAAAAGATTTGAAAATAATAAATTGTCACTTAGGTCAAGGAGCATCAATATGTGCTATAAATTCAGGTAAATCTGTAGATACTACTATGGGGCTTACACCATTATCTGGAATACCTATGGCTACTAGAAGTGGTGATATAGATCCATCAATTGTCACATATATAATGAAACAAGAAAATTTAGATTCAAATGAGATGGATGAAATATTAAATAAACGCTCTGGAGCTTGGGGAATTTCCGGTGTATCTGAAGATTATAGAGATATCGAAGAAGCGTATAAAATGGAAGATAAAAGGTCTATTTTAGCTCTTGATTCACAAGCATATAAAGTAGCACAATATATTGGACAATATATAGTTACTCTTGGTGGGTTAGATATTCTTACATTTACAGGTGGAGTTGGAGAAAATGGATTTGAGGCTAGAGAAAGAATTTGCAAATATTTAGAATTTATGGGATTGAAATTAGATATAGAAGGAAATAGAGTAAAAGGTGTAGAAAAACTAATATCTGCACCTGACTCAAAAATAAAAGTATATGTAATACCAACTAATGAAGAATTGATGATAGCTGAAGATACAAAAAGAATAATAGAAGCTCTTTAGTGTTGATAATTATTGTTGACACTTAAAAAGATATATGATTAAATTATTTAAAATAATATAAGGAGGTAAATTATGAAAGTAAAACAAATTTTGGCTACTATAATAAGTAGTATATTATTTATAGTATTAATGGTAGGTAGTGTTAATGCTGATTATGAAGAAACAAAAAAAATGTTAGAAAATGCAGTAAAACTTATTACAGAAAAAACATATAAATCAGAAATAGAAGTTGAAGATTTAAATGATTATTCTTTTAGATTCCAATTATGGGATACTGAAATAAGTGGTTATAAAGTTATGTTAGATTTTACAAATGAAAATGATAAAAGGGTAATAGAGATTACTACAGAAAATGATTCTTATGCTGAAATCACAAATAAAAGTGGATTTGAACCTAATCAAAATTATGTTCTTTCATCTATTACTTTAGTTGATAAAGAAAGTAATCAGAAATTTGGACCATATTCTGAATCATATGATTTTTCAAATACAAAATTTATGATAAAGGAAAAACCAGATAGTTCTGTTAAAATAAAATCACTAAAAATAAGTCCTAGTGTTGTATATCCAGGAGATACTGTAACAATTTCATATGAATTATCAAAAGAGATTAATAAAAATGTTCATTTTGTTATTTATCCAGAAGGTAGTAATGATACAAAAAAATCATTATATATAGTTTCAAAAAATCAGAAAGATGCTAGTATAAAAATATCTGATAAATTTGATTATGGAACTACATATGTTGTAACAGGAATTTATATTGGTGAATCAGAGGATGGAGAAGGAGAGAATGTTGCAAAATATGATGATGAACTTATAAATAACGCAAAATTTAGAGTATATGGTTTTAATGATGTACCTAAAAATGAGTGGTATTGTAATGCTGTTGAATATGTATATAGAAATAATATAATAAAAGGATATAATGAAAAAGAATTTGGTCCAAATGATAAATTAACTAGAGGAATGCTTGTTACAATTTTATATAGAATGGAAGGCGAAAAAGCAGTTGATGAAAAGTCAAAATTCCCAGATGTTCAAAATAATAAAGATTATTTTTATAAAGCTGTAATATGGGCTTCAAAAAATAATATTATAAGTGGTTATGATGATGGTAGATTCGGTCCAAATGATAATATTACAAGAGAACAAATGGCAGTTATTTTAAACAAATATACAAAATTTAAAGGTAAAGATGTTTCAGCTACAAATGATTTAAGTAAATATAGTGATTCTAATAAAATTTCAAAATATGCTGAAAACCAAGTTAAATGGGCAGTTGGAGCAGGAGTTATTACAGGAAATGATAATGGAACACTAAATCCTCAGGGAGATGCAACAAGAGCAGAAGTAGCAGCAATGATGGAAAAATATTGTAAAAAAGTAGGAAGATAATTTAACTTAGATTAAAAACCCAAATTGCTAGACAAAAAAGTTTAGCAAGGAGGGTTTTTTGTAGTACTAGAAATAAAAAAGTGAAAATTTGGTAAAAATATTAAACGGGTATTGTAATTTTATCAAATTATGATACAATAAACCCGTAAAAATATATTTCTATTTAAATCTAAATAAAGAAGGAGGATTTTTATGAGTAATCTAATAGAAATAAGATGGCATGGTAGAGGTGGACAAGGTGCAAAAACGGCATCACTACTTTTAGCAGATGCAGCTTTTAATACTGGAAAATATATTCAAGGATTTCCTGAATATGGTCCAGAAAGAATGGGAGCTCCAATTACTGCTTATAATAGAATAAGTGATGAACCAATTACTGTTCATAGTAATATCTACTATCCAGATTTTGTTGTTGTAGTTGATGATACTTTATTAGAGTCAGTTGATGTTACTGCAGGGTTAAAAAAAGAAGGAGCAATTGTAATTAATACAACTAAAAGTGATGAAGAATTAAAAAGTTTATTAAATGGATATGAAGGAGAAATATATAAGATAGATGCTAGAAAAGTTTCTATGGAAACACTTGGAAAATATTTCCCTAATACTCCAATGCTTGCAGCTATAGTTAAAGTAAGCAAAGTAATGAGTGATGAGGCATTTTTAGAAGATATGATAGGGTCATTTAAACATAAATTTGCAAAAAAACCAGAAGTAATTGAAGGAAATATGAAGGCAATAGAAAGAGCTCTAAAAGAAGTTACTAAGGTAAATTAGTTAGATTTTGTTAATATCAAAATTATAGAGTTACAAAAAAGAAAGAGAGGAAAGATTATGAACGATAAAACAGGAAAAGATGCTACTGTTGATGAATTGACAATTGGTGGCAATATTTATACAGCTGGCAATGCTAAATGTTTTAAAACAGGTGATTGGCGTTCAAGAACACCAGAATATATAGTAGAAAATTGCAAACAATGTGGCTTATGTTTTAATGCTTGCCCAGATGATGCTATACCAGTTGGTGAAGATTTAAAAAGACGTGATTTTAACTTTGATGCTTGTAAAGGATGCGGTGTATGCGCAAAAGTATGTCCTTTTAAAGCAATAGAAATGAAATAGGATGGAGGAGAAGAATTTATGGGAATTAGAGAACGTTTAAGTGGAAATGAAGCAGCAGCTATCGCTATGAAACAAATTAATCCAGATGTTGTTGCAGCATTCCCAATTACACCATCTACAGAAATACCACAATATTTTTCTACATTTGTAAGTAATGGTGAAGTTGATACAGAATTTGTAGCAGTTGAAAGTGAACATAGTGCAATGAGTGCTTGTATAGGTGCACAAGCTGCAGGAGGTAGAGCAATGACAGCCACTTCTGCAAATGGATTATCACTTATGTGGGAAATGATATATATAGCTTCAAGTTTAAGACTTCCAATAGTAATGTCTTTAGTAAATAGAGCAGTATCAGGACCATTAAATATTCATAATGATCATTCAGATGCAATGGGTGTTAGAGATAGTGGATGGATTCAATTATTTTCTGAGAATAATCAAGAAGCATATGACAATTTGATTATGGCTCATAGAATAGCTGAACATAAAGATGTATTATTACCTTTAATGGTATGTCAAGATGGATTTATCACATCACATTCAATTGAAAATATTGAACTTATTGAAGATGATAAAGTTAAGGAATTTGTTGGAAAATACAAACCTGAACATTATCTACTAAATGATAAAGAACCAATAGCAGTTGGACCTTTAGATTTACAAGGCTATTTATTTGAGCATAAAGCACAACAAGCAGAAGCTATGGTTAAAGCTAAAAAAGTTATTTTAGAAGTTGCTGAAGAATTTGAAAAAATGACTGGTAGAAAATATGGATTTTTCGAAGAATACAAAATGGAAGATGCTGAACTTGTTGTTGTATGTATGAATTCTACTGCAGGTACAACAAAAGCTACTGTGGATAAATTAAGAGAAAAAGGAATTAAAGCTGGTTTACTTAAAGTTAGAGTATTTAGACCATTCCCAGCTGAAGAAATTGCAAAAGCATTATCTAGTGCAAAGGCTATTGCAGTATTGGATAAAGCTGATTCATTGAATGCTGCTGGTGGAGCTCTATTTGAAGATATAGTTTCAGGAATGTTTGTAAATAAAGTAAATGTTCCTACAATCAATTATATATATGGAATTGGTGGTAGAGATACAACTATTCAAGATATTGAGTCAGTATATGATGATTTAGCTAAAATAGCTCAAAGTGGTGATATAGGTAATCCATATAGATATTTAGGACTTAGAAAATAAATAAAATATAGAGAAAAGAGAAAGGATGAGAAAAAATGGCATTTAATCCGAAAGAAGTTGCAAGTAGACCATCAAGATTAACATCAGGACACAGAATGTGTGCTGGGTGTGGTGCTCCTACTGTTGCAAAAATGATATTAAAAGCAGTTAAACCAGAAGATCATGTAGTTGTAGCTAATGCTACAGGATGTATGGAAGTATCTACATTTATATATCCATATACTGCATGGACAGATTCTTTTATTCATACTGCATTTGAATGTGCAGGGGCTACAATATCTGGTGTAGAAGCTGCATATAAAGCAATGAAACGTCAAGGAAAATTACCTGATGACAAAACTACAAAATTTATAGCATTTGGTGGAGATGGAGGAACATATGATATAGGACTTCAAAGCTTATCTGGAGCTATGGAAAGAGGACATGATATGGTATATGTATGTTATGATAATGGTGCATATATGAATACTGGTATACAAAGATCTTCAGCTACTCCAAAATTTGCTGATACTACTACTTCTCCTGCTGGAAAAGTAATACCTGGTAAAATGCAAAATAGAAAAGATTTAGCAAAAGTTATGGTAGCACATAATCTACCATATGTTGCTCAAACTATAGCAACAGGAATAATGAATGATTTATATAATAAAGCAGCAAAAGCTATTTATACTGAGGGCCCATGTTTCTTAAATGTACTTGCTCCATGTCCAAGAGGATGGGGATATAATACAGAAGATATAATGGAACTTAACAAAATAGCTGTAGAAACTTGCTATTGGCCATTATATGAAGTTGAAAATGGAGTTTATAAAATAAATTACAAACCCAAAAATAAACTTCCAATTGAAGAATTTTTGAAACCACAAAAAAGATTTAAACATATGTTTAAATCAGGTAATGAGTGGATGATACAAGAATTTCAAAATGAAGTTGATAAAAGATGGCAAGAATTATTAGATTTAGAAGAAATTACAAATAAAAAAGAAGAGGAATAATAATTTATAAAAGGTTAGCGTTGCTAACCTTTTATGAACTCAAGAAGGGATAATTATAATGGAAAAAATAAAAAAATTAGGAATAACTCCATTATGGATATTATTATTTATAACACCTTTTTTATGGGGAGGATTTTATGATTTTTCTGTTTGCTTTATAAATATTTTTTTGATTATAATTTTATTAGTTAAATATATTAAAAGTAAATGTATAAAAATCGAATTTAACTACATATTCTTTATATCAATTATTTTTATTATAGGAAATTTTATAACTTTATTTTATGGAATAGATAAAGTAGATTGTTTATTTGGTATTCTTAGAAGTTTAACTTTATTTATGTTTGTAGTTAATTTAAATCAAATTGAAGAGGAAAATAGAAAAAAATTATTTTATACCATACCCATATCTGGAATAGTAATGATGATTTTGTCTACAATTTTGGCAATAATTCCTAGTACTAGAAATATCGTAGTAACAGATGGAAATCGTTTAACAGGATTATTTCAATATGCAAATACATATGCAATTTTTTTATTAATAGGTCTTAATTTGTTCTTTATTTCAAAGGCTTCTAATAAAATAAAAATTCCTATTTGTATTTTATTTATTATCTCTATTTTATTTACTGGAAGTAGAATTACATTTTTTTTACTTATATTAAATTTTTTTATATATGTATTTAAAATGGAAAATAAAAATAGACCAAGATTTATAATTGGTTTTATTTTTATAATTTTTGTAAGTTTATTATTTGCAATTTTAACAAATAATTTTCAAAATGTAGGAAGAGTATTAACAAGTTCTTTTTCATCCAGTACGCTTATAGGAAGGGTAATATATTATAAAGACGGATTATTTATGTTATTAAATAATGTATTCGGATATGGATACATGGGATATTCATATATATATCCTGAGTTTCAAACAGCACCATATTATATAAAATTTATACACAATGATTATTTACAAATTGCTTTAGATATAGGAATTATTCCATTAATTTTATTTTTAGGAATTATTATTAAATCTTTTTTTAATAAAAATATTTCTAATTCTAATAAATTAATACTTTTGCTTTTAGCAATACATATGTTTTTTGAATTTGATTTTCAATTTATAATTATTTTATTTATTTTTAGTTTATTGATTTATAATAAATCAGAAAAAAATATTGAACTTCAATTAAGTTTTATGATTATTATATTTGGACTAGTATTAATAATATGGAGTGGATATTATTGTATAGCAAATTTTTCCAATATATTTGGAAGTGGAGAATTAGGCTTGAATCTTATTTCAGATTATACTGAAGTAAAAGAAAAAAATATTTTAAAATATTATGAATCAAATGACTTACAATCAGCTGTAAAATTAGCTGATGAAGTGTTAAATAAAAATAAATATTCTATGATATCTTACAACATTAAAGCTTATTATGATTGTAATGAAAAATTATATGATGACATGATAATTCATAAACAAAATGCAATTGCACTTGATAAATACAATATACAAATGTATGATGATTATATTTTGTTATTAAGTAAATCTATTGAAAATTCAATAAAATTAAATGATTACGATAATGCTAATAAATATATTGGATATGTGCTAGAAGTAGAAAATATTCTTGAAAATTTAAAAGAAAATACAGATAATTTATCATATAAATTGAAAGATGCACCAGTATTTGAGCTAAGTGATTCAAGTAAAAAATATCTAGATGTTTTAAAGGAAAATAACAAATGATAAGGAGATTTTATAGCTTGACAATAAGTTTGAATATATATATAATGTGCACATAAAGGGGGTTTTTTTTATGAGTAATTTAGATAAGAAAATAATTAGTATTTTATTAATTGTTAGTATGTTTTTGATTTCATTATCAACAGTAGTTAAGGCTACAGATGATAATGAAGAAGTAAATTTATTTGCTGATAATTCAAATCCAGCATTAAAAACAAATACAGAATCAGCAAATTTATATTGGGATCATGTTTTAACAGCTAGTGGTGATTTGTATTGTATTAATTATAGTAAACCTACACAAAAAATGAACAAAGTTGATAGCAATGTTTCAAAGTACATTTATAATAGTACAGGTTTATATCTAAAAGGAAATACAGCAGTTTTAGTTGATGGTGAGAAAACAATAAAAAAAGTTAATAATGTTAAAGATATAGGAACTAGTTTATACAAGTCAGCTTATCTTACAACAAATAATGAATTATATACAATATCTAATAATGGAGAAACTCAAAAAATTGATACAGGTGTTAGTAGTTTAATCGGATCTGCATTTTACTATAAAGACGGAAAAACATATTCTATTACAGGAAAATTAGTATATACAGGAAAGATTGACAGTGCATATGCTTTTCAAGGTGCAGTATTTGCTGTTATTGGTAGTCAATTGTATTTGTTAGATCCTTCTAATGTTTTATATCCACAAGTAGATAATTTCTCAAGTTTTGAATATAATAATTTTCAAAATCCAACTGATATAGTTCTTAAAAATGGTCAAAAAAAGGAACTTTATTATTTGCATAGTTATGGATCAAAATATCAATTAGAGAGAAATCATAATGTAATTTATAATCAAAAAACTATTATGACAAATGTAAAAATGGCTTCTTATGGTTATGAGAAAGAACCATGGGAATTGTATTTAAGAACAGATGGTAGTGTTTGGGCAAGAACTGATGCAGGTACATTTTGTGTTTTAGAAAATACTAAAAAAGGAGCATTTAGTGATGTCTCTACAAGTTCTTGGTATTATAATGCAGTAAAATATGTTTTTGATAATAATATAATAAAAGGATATGATAATACAACATTTGCCCCAAATGATAATTTAACAAGAGGAATGTTAGCAACAATATTATATAGAATGGAAGGAGAACCAGCTATATCTGGTAAACCAAAATTCCCAGATGTACAAGATAGCAAACAATTTTATTATAAAGCAGTAAAATGGGCAACAGATAAAGGAGTAGTAGCTGGATATAATACAGGAAAATTTGGACCAAATGATAATATAACAAGAGAGCAGTTAGCAGTTATATTAAATAGATATGCAAAATATAAAGGAAAAAATGTATCAGCAACAAATGATTTAAAGAAATTTTCAGATGTATCAAAAATATCAGATTATGCAGTAAGTTCAATGAAATGGGCAGTAGGAGCAGGAGTAATAACTGGAAATGATAATGGAACATTAAATCCAAAAGGAAATGCAACAAGAGCAGAAGTTTCTGCAATGATGGAAAAATATTGTAAAAAAGTAGGAAGATAATATAATTAAAAGAATTAAGGAGTATATATGAAAAAGAAAATTTTAATATTTAATATAATATTTTTAATGCTTTTTAGTGTTTTGGTTTTACCAAATTCACTTGCAGCAACAGTAGTTAATAATGCTTATTTTTCAATTCAAATGCCATCAGGTTTTAAAAGATTTACAGGATATAATAATGTTGGAAATGTAATAATGTCAGCTAGTTATAGTGGATATCTTGATGGAAAAAATTATGCACAAATTAGTTATGATGTAATTAAAAATACTAATAATAAGTATATGTATACAAAACAAGATTTAATTGAAACTGCTAAATCTGATAATGCTTATTCTGGTGCAACTATACAACATTTATATTCAACAAGAACTAATGTTGTAAAAAATGAACTTATAGAACTTAATGGAATTAAAGGACATAGAGTTGCTTATAAGAAGACATATCAGTCTGCTGAGGGAGCAAATGCAGATGCATTTACTTCGTATGAATATAGTGACAGTTATTATTTAATTTCTGATCATTACAGTTATATTTTTTCAATTGGTTATATGAGTACAAATCTTATAGATTCAAGTGCTGAAAAAAGTGTTTTTAACTCTATAAAAATAAAAGATACCGCAGTTAAATCACATCAAACACCATTTGTTGATGTTGCACCTTCAGAATGGTATCATAATGCAGTAAAATATGTTTTTGATAATAATATAATAAAAGGTTATGATAATTTAAATTTTGCTCCAGATGATAATTTAACAAGAGGAATGTTAGCAACAATATTATATAGAATGGAAGGAGAACCAGCTATATCTGGTAAACCAAAATTCCCAGATGTACAAGATAGCAAACAATTTTATTATAAAGCAGTAAAATGGGCAACAGATAAAGGAGTAGTAGCTGGATATAATACAGGAAAATTTGGACCAAATGATAATATAACAAGAGAGCAGTTAGCAGTTATATTAAATAGATATGCAAAATATAAAGGAAAAAATGTATCAGCAACAAATGATTTAAAGAAATTTTCAGATGTATCAAAAATATCAGATTATGCAGTAAGTTCAATGAAATGGGCAGTAGGAGCAGGAGTAATAACTGGAAATGATAATGGAACATTAAATCCAAAAGGAAATGCAACAAGAGCTGAAGTTTCTGCAATGATGGAAAAATATTGCAAAAAAGTAGGAAGATAATTTAATAGGAAGTTTAGAGAACTTTCCTATAATATAAAAAAGCGACTTAGTCGCTTTTTTTCTTTATTCTTTGTTTACATTAATTTTCTTTTATGTTAGAATGACCAAGAGAATATAAAATTTATATTACTAGGAGAAAAATATGAATGATTTAATTTCGGTAATTGTTCCAGTATATAATGTAGAAAAATATTTAGAAAGATGCTTAGATAGTATAATAAATCAAACATATAAAAATATTGAAATTATATGTGTAAATGATGGTTCACAAGATAATAGTCAAAAAATATTGAATAAGTATTTTGAAAAAGATAAAAGAATAAAAATTATTCAAAAATCAAATGGTGGCTTATCAGATGCTAGAAATTATGGAATTGATAAAGCTATTGGTAAATATATAACTTTCATAGATTCAGATGACTTAATAACAGAGGATTATATTGAATATTTATATAATTTAATAAAAAAATATAAAACAAAAATTTCAATATGTGATAGAGCTGTTGTATGGAAAAATTTAGATAAGGTTAAAGAGGATATAAAAAAAGAAAATTCTATAGAGGAAAAACTAAATACAGAGCAAACTTTTAGAAATATGCTTTTAGAACAAGGAATTGATGTTTGTGCTTATGCAAAATTATATGATATGGATTTATGGAAAGATATTAGATATCCTGTTGGAAAAGTATATGAAGATACTGCAACTACATATAAAATAATAGACAAAACAGACTATATAGCTTATGGAAATAAGAAATGCTATTTTTATATTGCTAGAGCTGATTCAATTTCTAAACATAAAACTTTTGATAATAGAGAATATGATTATATAAATTTTACAAATGAAATGTTAAATTGTTTAAATAATAAATATCCTAATTTAAATCTTCCAATTAAAAGGTTTTATTTATATTCAAAATTTAGAATTTACAGAATGATTATGTATTGTAAGCCTAGAAAAAAAGAGATGGAAGAAGAGTATATTTCTGAAATAAAAAAGTATAAAAGTGAAGTATTAAAATATGCTGAAACTCCAAAAAGAGATAAAATGGCTATAATACTTATTAGTGTTAATAAATATTTATTTAAGATAATGTGGAGTTTTTATTGTAAAATTACAGGTAGAATTTAAAGTATGAATTTAAGGAGAAAATAATGATAGTATACATATTAATGTTGATAATTTCTGTTATATTACTTGTTATATCAAACAAAATAAAAAATAAATGGATTAAAATTTTTATACAAATTTGTTCTGTCATACCATTATTTTTAGTTTCAGCATTTAGATTTGATTTAGGAACAGATTATACTAAAAGATATGTTGATGGATTTAATTTTATTTCACATGGTATAGATGTAAAAAATCTAGAAATTTCATTTGTATTTTTAATCAAGATTTGTATATTTATTAGTAATAATCCAAATTTGTTATTTATATTTACATCATTTATAATATTAGCTTTAATAATGGGAGTAGTTTTTTTTAAATCAGAAAATAAAATTCTTAGTTTGTTGATTTTTGTTTTAGGAGGATTTTATTTTGAATCTATGAATTTAATTAGACAATATATTTCTATTGGATTAATCTTAGCAGGTTCAATGTTTTTGCTTAAAGATAATTGGAAATATTATATTATTTTTATTTTATCTGTAGTTTTAGCTACTACATTCCATACTAGTGCAATTATTACAATAGTTTTATTAGTTTTAAATAGAAAAGCTTTAACAAATTGGAAATGGGTTATTCCAATTTGTGGTTTAATTGTTTTATTGCATAATCAAATAAATGCTTGTTTAATGTTAATTTTAAAATATACTAATTATTATAATTATATATATGTACCTGGTGAGTTTTCAAATTTATGTGCATTAAAAAACTTACTAATATATATAGTTATGCAATATATTTATTCTTATAACAAGAAAATAGATAATGTACAAAATAGTGATATATTATTTTTAAATGTTCAGGGATTAGTTTTAATAACATTTTGTTTAGGTGCATGTAATTTTCAATTTTCAAGAATAGCGATTTATTTTAGTATTTTTCAAATAATTTCTATACCATATTTTATTAGTAAGTTAAATGTATGTGATATTGAAAAATGGATTGAAAAAATATTAAAAACGAAAAAAGTAAATGTAAAGTGTATGGCAAATGTAATTACAGTTTGCTTTTTTACAATATTGTTAGTATATACTAATGTAATTCATAATGATAATGGAGTTATTCCATATAAAACTATTTTAAACAAAGATATTCATATAACTAATTTCAAGATAGAAAAAAATTAAAACAGAAAGAGATGATAAAATTTGAATTCTAAAGTTTCAATTATAATGCCAGCATATAATTCTGAAAATAAAATTGAAAAATCAATTAAGTCTGTATTAAATCAAACATACAAAGATTATGAACTAATAATTATTGATAATGGGTCTAAAGATAATACTGATAAAATATGTGAAAAATATATACAAAATAATATTAAATATTATAAGATAGATATTCCAAATGTTAGTTTAGCTAGAAATTATGGAATTCAAAAAAGTGAAGGTACATATATAACTTTTTTAGATTCAGATGATGAGTTTAAGTCTGAATTTTTACAAGAAATGATTGATAAAATAAAAGAATCAGATTTAGTTACATGTGGTTTTTATGAAATAAATAGTAAGAATGAAAAAAATTTAGAATTTGAAGATTTAAAAAAAGTTAAAGAAACATCTGACAAAAAAATGTATTTAGAAATATTAAAAGAAAACTATTTGTTTAATGAAGTGTGGAACAAAATCTTTAAAGCAGATATTATAAAGAATAATAAAATTATGTTTAATGAACAATTTGATTTAGGCGAGGATTATTTATTTGTATTAGATTATATAAAATATGTAAATAAATTTTCATATCTAAATAAATGTTTATATAATTATGATGATACAGTTAATGGTTTAAATCTCAAATATAGAAAAGATAAATTTGATATAGAATTAAAACTAACAAAAGAACTGGAAAAATTTTATAAGGACAATTTTTTTGATTTAGATTATATTTATAATAGATATGGAAGAGTATATTATAATGCTATTTTAAACATATATACTAAAAATAATAGAATTTCAAATAAAGAAAAAGATAAATTACTAAAAAATTTTTTAATAGAAAATAGAAATAAATTTTCTTATTTAAAAGATAAAATAACTGATAAAAAATTTAAATTTTTGGTAAATAAGATATTATTAAAAGGGTTTTTTAAAACTAAATTATTTGCGAGACTTGTATTATTAAAAAAATATAAATATTAAAAATTAAAATTTTATTTTTGGAGGTAGTTTGTTATGAGAAAAAAATTTGTAATGATATTAATAGTTTTATTAATAACTGTAATGGTGTTAGATTTAAAAATATTTGCTAAAAGTTACTCATCAACTTATTTTAATATTACTATACCAGATTCATATTCTAAAGCTAGTACTTCAAATGATTCTAATCAATATTCAGAAGATTATACTAATTTAAAATGGAATGGCGGATATGTTAATATAGACATTTATGTTTTAAAACAGCCAGCAGAAAATCCATTTACAACCTCTGATATAAATAATGATGCCAATAATATTCAAAAGACTTTAGGATCTTCTGTTGCATGTTCAATTTTGCATAAAGATTTAGTAAATATAAATGGACATAAAGGAAAAAGACTTACATATAGTGGTACTTTTGATAAAACAACTTTTTATGAAGATGAATATACATTATTATCTCAAAAATATATTTATTGTATAAATTTTACTACAGATAAAAAAGAGTTTATAGATAGCACAGAACAAAAATCAATTATTAGTTCTTTTAAAATATTGGATTCTGTATTTTTACCTTTCAAAGATGTAAAATCATCTTCTTGGTATTATAATGCTGTTTTATATACATATTCAAATGGAATAATTGCAGGTTATAATGATACAACATTTGCACCAAATGATAAATTAACAAGAGCTATGTTAGTAACAATTATTTATAGAATGGAAGGCTCACAGAATAATGATGGCAAATCTAAATTTTCCGATGTACCTAGTAATGAATGGTATTCAAAAGCAATAAAATGGGCAAGTAATTGTAATATTATTCATGGATATGATCGAACTACTAGGTTTGGACCAAATGACAATATAACCAGAGAAGATGTTGTAGTAATATTAAAAAATTATGCTAGTTTTAAGAAAAAAAATGTAAATCAAACTGCAAGTTTATCAAAATTTTCAGATTATAATAAAGTTGATAACTATGCAAATAGTGCTATGCAATGGGCTGTAAAAACAGGTGTAATCACGGGGAATGATAATGGAACACTTGATCCAAGGGGAAATGCAACAAGAGCAGAAGCTGCTGCTATGATTCAAAAATATTGTAATAAAGTTGGTAGATAATATATTGAATAATACAAATTTTTATGATAATATTTTTGTGTAAAGGGGGAGAATCTATATGAAAAAATATTTTAGAAAAATATTATTATTTCTTATTATAATAATTTTAACAATATTTAATAGTGTAGTTACATATGCGGATGATTCCGTACAGCAGGAAATAAGTGATGATGAGATTCAAATTGCTGAACCAGCAGTCAAGGAAAATGAAGAAGAACCTATTATTCCTTCTGAAATGATAGATACAGGTATGGAAGATAGAGAAAATAATGAAAATTCTAATTTACAAATTATGGCAACATCTTCAACTGAAGAAAATCCTACTTTAATATCTTCTGAAAAGGATTTTGCGTGGGGTGTGTTAGAAGATGGAACAATTGCTATAACAGGTTTATCAAAAAATATGTCAGAATATTATAAAGTAAAAATTCCTTCAACTATTAATGGAAAAACGGTTTCAACAATTTATAATTATGCTTTTGAATTTGAAACTTATTTGATGGAAGTTGAACTACCTTCTTCTGTTACATCCATATATTCAAATGCGTTTGATTATGCTGTTAGGTTAAACAATATTAACTTAGATAATATTGTTTATATTGGTTCATTTGCTTTTGATCATACATGTTTAACAGAAATTCATTTAGGTAGTAAAGCAAAAGATATAGATGCAAAATCCTTTATAGCTGATAATTTGATTTCTAATATTAGTGTTGATACATCTAACCCTAATTTTTCATCTCAAGATGGAATTTTATACAATAAAAATAAGACAGAATTAGTTGCATATCCAAGCCATAAAAATAATACAGTATATACAATGCCTAATTCAGTAAAAACAGTTAAAGATGTTGCTTTCTATATGAATGGCTATTTAACTACTGTAAATTTAAGTACAAGTATAACTGAACTTCCAGAATATGCTTTTTCTGGCTGTATTAATTTATCAACTATTAATAATTTAAATAATGTTACTAAATATGGAGATTATTGCTTGGGTGCAACAGCTATTTCAAGTATAACTTTATCTGCAAATGTTACTGAAGTTTCTGCATTAAGTTTTTTAAATTGTGAAAAGTTAACAACAATAAATGTAGATGGAAATAATAGTAAATATACATCTGTAAATGGAGTATTATTTTCAAAAGACAAAACTAAATTAATAGCTTATCCTGAAGGAAAAAGTGATTCAAATTATATAATTCCAAATGGAACAAAAACAATAGGTGAATCTGCATTTCAATGCGCAAAATTTTCTCAGGTTACAATACCTACATCTGTTAATACATTTGAAAATTGGGCATTTGCACAATGTAAGAATTTAACTAGTGTAACAATTCCAGCAAGTATTACTAAAATTAATTATGGACCATTTAATGGATGTTTAAAATTAAAAAGTGTTGTAGATAATTCTGCTTGTGATTTAACATATTTGATGTTTGGTGAATGTGTTGAACTTACATCTGTTGTATTAAATAATAATATAAAGGTAATTGAAAATAGAGCTTTTTATGCGTGTACATCTTTAAGTTCTATTACATTGCCAACAAATTTAAGTGAAATATGGGTAGCTGCATTTAAGGAGTGCAGTAAATTATTACGTGTTAGTATTCCAGCAAATGTTACTTATATACAAAGTGGTGCATTTGACCAAAAAACGGTTTTTGATATTTCTAAAACAAAATTAATAAAGTTAAGTAATGGTGATTATCGTATAGTTACTGATGTATATATATCTGGAACTTTTGATTATAAAAAAGCATTTGAATGTTTAAACTTATTAAATCAAAAAAGAAAAGAAGCAGGACTTTCTCCTGTTAAAATGGATAAAGATATTTTAACTGCTTCTATGACAAGAGCTGCAGAAACAGCACTTTTATTTGAACATGATAGACCAAATGGAACTAGTTGTTATTCATTAAATAATAAAATTAATTCAGAAAATATTGCAGCTGGAAGTTCTACAGCAGCAGGCGCAATAAATCAATGGATGAATTCACAATCCCATAAAGCAAATATGCTTACAGCTGGTTGGAAATCTGTAGGAATTGGTTGTTTTACAACATCTGATGGTATGACATATTGGGTACAAAATTTTGGTGATCAAACACCAAATGAACAAAGTACAATACCTTCTAATTCTACAAAAGAAGTAAAAATTCAAACAATTGAAGACACAGTTAAAAATTTGTCTTGGAAAGATAAATCTACTAGTATAGAACTTAGCACAAATCAGAGTGCAAAAAAAGAAATTAGATGCGTAAATAATGGATGGGAATATGCATCTGTTACACTTTTAAATAAGTCATTTAATTGGACAAGTAGTAATAATGGGATTGCAACTGTTGATAGTAATGGAAATATTACAGCAAAAGGTAGTGGAACAGCGACAATAACTGCAAATGTAAAATCTTTTAATACTTCTATAAAATTAAATGTTAATTCAGTTGAAAAATTACCTTTTAATGATGTAAAAAAGACGGATTGGTTTTACCAAGCTGTTAGTTATACTTATAGAAACAATATAATTTCAGGATATAATGCAACAACATTTGCACCAAATGATAAATTAACAAGAGGAATGATAGTAACTATTCTATATAGAATGGAAGGTAGTCCAAATAATGATGGAAAATCTAGATTTTCAGATGTATCAACAAAAGAGTATTATGCAAAAGCAGTTAAATGGGCTGTAAATAATGGAATAGTACATGGATATGATGGAACTACAAAATTCGGACCAAATGATAATATAATTCGTCAAGATTTGGCAGCAATATTAAAAAATTATGCTGGATTTAAAAAGAAAGATATAAAGTCTACAACAGGTTTAAATAAATTTAAAGATTATAAATCAATAGATAGTTATGCATTATCAGCAATGCAATGGGCAGTAAGCAAAGGAGTAATTACAGGAAATGATAATGGAACACTAAACCCAAAAGGAAATGCAACAAGAGCAGAAGCTGCTGCAATGATTCAAAAGTATTGTAATAAAGTTGGTAGATAATAATATTTAATATTTAGTTAAAGGGATATTATTATAATTTGCATATTAGAAATAAAAATAGTGATATTATAGAAAGGATGAAATAAATGAAGAAAAAAATTAAAATTATATTTGCATTAGTAATACTTTTATTAGGTATTATAGGATGTAATTATTCATTTGCAACTTATAATATTGCTTCTGGAACATGCGGAAATAATATAACTTGGTCTTTAAGTTCAACTGGAACTTTAACCATAACAGGTGATGGAAGCATGTCAACAAATGGTTGTGCATGGGAAGGATATAAAGATCAAGTAAAAAATGTTGAATTTAAAGGAAAGATTACAAGCATATCTTCATCGGCTTTTAAAAATAATACAAATTTAGAGGCAATAACTTTGCCAAGTACAGTTTCTTCTATTGGTACAAGTGCATTTCAAGGGTGCACTAAATTAAAAACAGTTGATTTACCTGAATTTTTATCATATATTAGGCAATATGCATTTGCTGGGTGTACTTCTTTACAAAAAATAACAACAAAGTCAATAATACTTTCAATATATGATTCAGCAGAAACAATAAGTGATACTGCTACTATATGTGCTTATGAGCATTCAAATATGTTTTACTATGCTAGATATTATGGAAGAAAATTTACTAATTTAGCTACAAATGAAACAACACAAATAAAAATTACACCTCAATCTTATTTAGATGCTTTACCAAAAATAAATGTAAAAGCTGAAGGAGTGACTTCTCATAATATGATGAGCTGTCAGGGTGCAACTTTTTATGGATATAATCCGGATTTTTGCAATGAAAAAGATGAGACAAATGGAACATATAAAAAAATCAAAGCAAAAGTAGATGAATTAACAAAAAATTGTAATACAGAAAAAGAAAAAGCCAGAAAAATTTATGAGTGGGTGGCAGTAAATGTTAAATATCAAGGATATGGTGCGACTGCTAAAATAAATGTAATTTATGATATATTTGAGAATTTAAGAGGGAATTGCGAATCATCTACAATGTTAACAAATTATATGTTATATTTATGTGGTATACCTGTAGGGACAGTTACAAATATTAGTCATGCATGGTCTGTTGCCTATGTTGATGGTGAGTGGATATACATTGATTCTACACAGGGAGCATTTAATCGTACATACAATAACCCAAATCATATAACTCTTGCATATGATGGATTAATTTATGCGATTGATAATCCTTCAAAAGGTGGGATGGTTACCGGAATTGCACAGCCAAAAAGTGAGATAGAAAAAATTAAAAGTTTTACAATACCAACCAATTCATATATGAAAGGCATATACGAAGATTCATTTAATAGGATTAGTGAATTAAAAGCAGGAATAGGAACAATAGGTGAAGAATATATAAGAAAAAATAAGGAATATTGTCAGATTAATAATAACCAGATAATAGGAAGAGATACTCCTTTTGAAAATCCAAAAGAAGAAACTAAGTTATATTTACCATTTAAAGATGTTAAATATGAAGATTGGTTTTACCAAGCTGTTAGTTATACTTATAGAAATAATATAATTTCAGGATATAATGCAACAACATTTGCACCAAATGATAAACTAACAAGAGGAATGATAGTAACTATTCTATATAGAATGGAAGGTAGCCCAAATAATGATGGAAAATCTAGATTTTCAGATGTATCAACAAAAGAATATTATGCAAAAGCAGTTAAATGGGCTGTAAATAATGGAATAGTACATGGATATGATGGAACTACAAAATTCGGACCAAATGATAATATAATTCGTCAAGATTTGGCAGCAATATTAAAAAATTATGCTGGATTTAAAAAGAAAGATATAAAGTCTACAACAGGTTTAAATAAATTTAAAGATTATAAATCAATAGATAGTTATGCATTATCAGCAATGCAATGGGCAGTAAGCAAAGGAGTAATTACAGGAAATGATAATGGAACACTAAATCCAAAAGGAAATGCAACAAGAGCAGAAGCTGCTGCTATGATTCAAAAATATTGTAATAAAGTTGGTAGATAAAAAAACATATATACTAGGAAGTTTGGAAAATTTTCCTAGTATATAACAAACAACTTACTAAAAGTTGTAAAAAATAGAATTAAATAATTGTTTAATTTGTATTGATTAATAAAAAAAGTATTGATATAATTTTTATGTAAATTAATATACTGGGGGATAAATTATGAGAAGTAATAAGAAAATATTTTTAATTTTATTTTTTGTTTTTGTATTATTTTTAACTAATACTGTATATGGTTTTACTTTAATGATAGATCCTGGACATGGTGGTACTGATGGTGGAGCTACAGCTTCAAATGGTGCTCACGAAAGAGATTTGAATTTAAAGATATCTAAATATTTAAGAGATTATTTGTCAGAATATAATTTAACTGTTTATCTTACTCATGAAGGATATACAGGTACATATGAGTTGATTGATAGGGGAATATATGCAAGAAGTAAAAATCCAGACTTATTAATTAGTATTCACCTAAATGATTCTGAAGCTAAAAATTATCCTAATGGAGCCGAAGTTTATGTAACATCAAATTTGTCTTTACCAAAATATAATGAGAAAACTACAGAACTTGGAAACAAAATTTTAAATAACTTGAGTGCTCTTGGAATAAGTAATAGAGGAGTTAAAACTAGACTTTGCAGTGATCCAACAGATGTTTACACAGATGGTTCTAGAGCAGATTATTATGGAATTATAAGATATGCTATGAGAGGAACTAAAATAGATTATGGAGTTAGATATCCTGCTAATGCAAGAGATGCTAATGTTCAAAACGGTGAAGGTGTACCTGCAATGATAGTAGAACATTGTTATGTAAGAGGTAGTGATATTCAATTTATTGACTCTGATGCAAAATTAAAAAAATTAGCAGAAGCTGATGGTAAAGCAATTGTTGAATATTATAATTTAGCTCCAAAAAAACAAAAAAATCCTAATACTCCATTTGAAGATGTATATATAGATGATTGGTATTCATCTGCTGTAGAATATTCTTACAAAAATGGAATTATAAAAGGTTATAATGATACAACATTTGCACCAAATGATAAACTAACAAGAGGAATGCTTGTTACAATATTATACAGAATGGAAGGTGAACGAGCTATACAAGGTGAACCAAAATTTCCAGATGTAAAAGACAGTAAACAATACTATTTTAGAGCAGTTAAATGGGCTACAGATAATAATATTGTAAGTGGATATGATACAGGGTATTTTGGACCTAATGACAATATAACTAGAGAGCAATTAGCAGTTATATTAAATAAATATGCAAAATATAAGGGAAAAGATGTATCAGCTGTAAATGATTTAAGTAAATTTAGTGATACTAATAAAATTTCAGATTTTGCAATAGGTCAAATGAAATGGGCAGTAGGTGCAGGTGTAATTTCAGGAAATGATAATGGAACATTAAATCCTAGAGGTCAAGCAACAAGAGC
>CANRKJ010000030.1 GCA_947631185.1 uncultured Clostridia bacterium
ATCAAACATATTTATAAGAAGTGCATTCATTGTAATAAATATAAAAATACTAATTGTTAAAGAAATAACAGTTGTTCTATATTTCTTTTTACTTCTCTTTAAATTTTTATAAGCAAGTTCTCCACCTGTTTTAAATATTTTTGAAATAATTTTAGGAGTTTTAAGTTTTTTAGCTTTTATTTTTATTTCATCTGCATTTTTTAATAATTCAATAGGACTAACCTTACTAGCTTTTCTTGCTGAAGAAATTGCTGATAAATAGATAGTAATTATTCCAAGTATAATTGATAAAATAATTGGTAAAATTGTAATCTTAACAACAATTCCTTCCATATTATTTAAAAAGTATTCCCCACCTATACTATTGACAATTTTTATAAGTATAAATACAGCAAATATTCCACCAATAATTCCTAACGGAATTCCTATTAAACCTAATATTAATGCTTCAAATATTACATTTTTCTTTATTTGTTTTTTTGTTGCTCCTACACTTGAAAGCATTCCATACATTTTCATTTTTTCGGTTGTTGCTATCGCAAATGAATTTCTAATGCAAAATACACTTGTAAATATAATTATAAATATTACAACTCCAATTACTGCATATAACATTTGTACTGTAGAATCACTAAATGCAAAAGCTTCCCACCTTAAAAGTTCTTTATTTACTCTATGCGAATCGGAAGCATCATTATAAGATGTTTCTCCTAAAATCATTGGGATGACCTCTTTATATTCTTTTGGATGTTTTAATGATATATATATATTTTTACTTCCTTCATTCATATTAGTAGTAATTATTGAATATCCAGGATCTGAATATTCTTCAAATCCATATCCAGGTCTTTCTATAATTCCAACTATTGTGAATTCGTGATTTTTCGTATCTACTAATTGTTCAAGTTCTTCATTATAAGGATTACTTGAATCTAATTTATATCCATCTAATGATTGCCTTTTTCCAACATCTATACTAATTTTATCTCCTATTTTTAGATTTACTTTTCCATTATCTATAATGTGTTTACTAATAATTATTTCATTTTTATTGCTAGGAAACTCACCTTCTACTAGATTAAATTTTAAATTATCAAATACAGCTTTATCCATTGAATATAATCTTAAATAAGGTTTATATTCATTTTGTCCGTTTTCTAATTTTGCATATCCATTCTCATATATTGTAAAAAGTTCTTTAATATCTCTGTTGTTTTCTAATGTTTTTAACTTTTCATCTGAAACATTTAACATTTTCAAATGATAATATCCAGTTTCATTAATTGCATTTTGTATCAATGTTTCTTGAAAACTCGTAAACATTGTTGCTACAGCACAAATTAAACTGCAAGACAAAATTATACCAATTATTGTGCTTATTGTTATTTTTTTATTTAGTTGTAAATTTTTAATAGATAATTTGTTAAGAATATTCATTTTTCTATACCTCCTTAACAATTCTTCCATCTTCAATTTTTATAATTCTATCAGCTATTTTGGCTATCTCCATATTATGTGTAATCATAATAATTGTTTGTTTATAATCTCTATTAGATTTTTTTAATAATGATACTATTTCATCACTTGATTTAGAATCTAAATTTCCAGTTGGCTCATCTGCTAAAATGATTGCAGGACTTGTAATCATTGCTCTACCTATGGATGTTCTTTGCTGTTGACCTCCTGATAATTCGTTTGGTAAATGCTTTCTTCTACTATCTAATCCTAATAATTTTATCGTTTCATTTAATTTCTTTTCATTTACTGTTCTATTATCTAGTTTTAAAGGTAAAGTTATATTTTCTTCAACATTTAAAATAGGTATTAAATTATAAAACTGATAAATTAGTCCTACTTGTCTTCTTCTAAAAATTGCAAGTTCATCATCACCCCATTTATATATATCTTTTCCATCTATAAATACTTTTCCATTTGTTGGTCTATCAACACCACCGATTAAGTGTAATAAAGTTGATTTTCCACTTCCAGATGCACCTACTATAGCTACAAACTCTCCTTTATCTACTTTAAATGAAATATTATCAATAGCTACTACTTTTGCTAAACCTTTTCCATAAACTTTGCTTAAATTTTCTACTCTTAAAATCTCCATAAAATTTCTCCTTTCCATTTTATGATTTCATTATATTACACTTAAAGTGACAAGTAAGTGACATTTAAAAAATAATTTATTGCATAATCCACATTCATTGTTCGTACGAGAAAAATTCGTAGAAATTTGCTGTGCAAATATTGTGGTATCCTTTATATATTAGAAAGTTTTTATTGCCTACCTGATATATTAAAATTGGGCGCCTAATAAGCGCCCATACAATATCTATTTATAAATTTATTTAATTAACTTCTGTTTTCCATAAACCATGTTTATTACAATATGAATAAATAATTGATTTCGGAATATACGGAAATTTTGCTTCCGCACTTTCTCCAGGTTTAAATTTAACCATACATTGTCTATTTTCTGTTACTAAACAAATCCATTCAATATAATGTTCTTCTTCCATAACATGATTTACTTTAACACAAATTTCATCTTCTACCTTTTCATATGTTGGAACATGTTTCTCAAATGCTGCATCAACTGAGTTTGGAATCAATTTTTCCATTGGTTGTTCACAACAAGTTATACCACATTTGCAATTGCAATCTTCTAAAACATTAACAATTGCACCACATGATTTACATTTTCTTATTACTAATTCTTTTTCCATATACTAACTCCTTTTAATTAAATTTATTTTTTATATTAAAGTTATATCATAATATTTATTAGTTTACCACAATTTTTGTTTTTATACTATATCTTGATAAAATTTTAAAATTATTTATATAAATTCTTTTTATAAAAAAACTCATTATCATCTATAAAAATATTATAATCATTTTTAAATGGATTTCTGTTTATAACTATATTTTTAATATTTGTTTTTTCAATCAATGTTTTTATTTTTTCTTTATCATTTGAATAAATTAAAAGCATATAATCATTCGCATTTTTATTTATATTATCAATTACTTCTTTTATACCGTGTTTATACAATTCCAACTTAATATTATTTTTAAATATATAATCATCAATTTCTCTAAGAGTATTTTCATCTGATTTATCATCTAAATATAAATTTAAAGTTCCATATGAATTATAAATAACTTGCATATCAACTTTAGATTTTAATATTTTATATTTTTCAATTTCACCAATACAAAAATATTTATTAAAAAACTCCTTATATTCAATTATCTCTTCTATTTTATTATATGTTTTATAACTTATTATAAGTTTTGAATTGTTTTGTTTTAAAACATCATTTACTATATTTAAAATAATTTTAGTTGAAGTATGATTATTGATATAATTAAATAAAACCAAATTGTTATTTGTTTTAATAGATTTTAAAATCATATACATAGCTATATCTGGCTGTCCATTATAAATAACTGCTATATTACCAAGTGACGTATAAAAAATATTTTCTTCAGACTCTTTAAAATTCCAATTTTCATTTTTAATAATATTAAAAGTATTTGTAATTTTTTTTAAGCTAATATTCTCGCAAAAAAATTCATTATCACTTTCTATAGCTTTATTTAATTTATCAAAATTTGAATTCAATTTTTCTTCTATTTGTATAATAATATTTTTAGAATTATTAAAATTAATCATTTCACTTAAATACATTACAAAACCTCCTAAACATTTTGCTTTATATTAGCATTATATCATATATAAATAAAAATAACAGTACATAATTGTACCGTTATTTTTAGTAAATTAATCTCTAGGTTCTCCTTGAGACTCTTGAGATTTTTTTCTTTCTTCCAAATTTTTTTGATATTCAACTCTAATATCTTGTATCATTTTTCTCATAGTTAAAACTCTTTCATTTTCTGTTTTAACTCTCTTATCTATAACAGATCTTATAATATCAGAATTTCTAACAGCCAACTCACTAGCTGATTCTATAACATTTCTAGCCCAATTAATAGTATGAGAATTTTTCCTTACTACATTTGGATTATTTAAAACAAAACCTTTCCTAGATTCAGATGAACCTATAATATTTTTAGTAGAATAAGCACTATCGGCTTCTTCTAAAACTTCTTTTAATCTTACTGTAAAAGTAGAACCATTTTCACCTTCCATAAATCCTATTCCTAAATTTGGCATTGCATATAATTGAAAGCCTTTGAATACAGGCGCATTAATTTCTATAAGCATTAGTTCATCTTCTTTCATCCCTTTTTCTTTGTCTAAATTAAATAATTCATGGTAAAAAAGTAATTTTGAATCTGAATCTATATTATGTCCGATTTTTTCTATGTCTTCTTTTTCTTTTTATACCTGTATAATTATAATCTACTTCAATACCTTGTATTCCACCATTTTTCTTTAGTTCTTCTATTTTTCCATAAATATCATATTTTTCATCAACTTCTTTTGCTTTATCTTCATCCAAAATTCCTTTTAAAGTTTCATATTCTATTCTACCTTCATTATATAAATTTTGAATTAAATTATAATCAAATAAAACAGATAATTCTTTTACAGATTCTGTATCTAATAAACCACTATCATATTTTTCTAAAATCTCAGTTGTAATATCTGATTTTTTCTCTCCTTCTAAATAATCTTTAATAATATTTATGCTTAATTCTTTTCTTCCCACCATTCCATATACATCATTTATGCAATCATCTTCTTCTTTATCAGAATGTGGTGAAGATTTTTGCAATATATCTATAACATCAATTATATCTACTTTTCCTTGCTCGCTTAATTTAAATAATACATTTTTTCCTTTATCATTATTATCACTAATCTCTGATTGGGTTCTTTTATCAATATAATATTCTACTAATTTATCAGTTGAAATATTTGATTTAAATAATGTTTCATCATTAATCAAACCAATATCATATAAATTAATAATATTCTGTTCTACATTATTTTGTTCTGATTGATTTATTTGTTCTTTAACAATTTCTTCTTCAAAATTAATACCATTTTCTTCATATATATTTCTAATATATGTATTTAAAAATTCAATTCTTTTTTCTCTTTGATTTGGTGATACTTTTTTATCATTTATAATTTCTATAATTTTATCAAAAGTAAAATATTTTTTTAAACCTATTTTGTCCTGATTTTTTAATTCCAATTCTGATAATATTAAATGATCAGGATTTAAATATTTTGAAATTACCTTATCTATATTTAAATATTTATAATATCCATGTGTATTAGTATTTTCAAGTTTTTTTAGATTATCTATACTTATTAAACCAGATAAATATGAAAGCCATATAATATCTGAAGTATCATCATTAACTTTTTGTTTATATTCCTTAGAACCCAATACTTCCATTAGTTCATTTTCAGAGAAGAAATATAAATTCAATATTTGCTCTAATGCTTCCTTATTTTCTCCTAATTCAAATACTGAATTTTCTGAAGGATTTTCTGGATCATATTCATCCAAATGATTATATGTAGAATTACAAACATCAAAAATACTAACATTTTCAGATAATTGATTTAAATTAATTATTCCTTTTTTATATAAGTAAATAAAATCCTTGCAATCAAAAAATTCTAATAAATATTTTTCTCTTTCTTGTTCTACTAATGGTTTTAAACTGTTATCCTCATTGCTAATTGCTACACCGTAATAATAAAATTGCCACAAATACTCTATTTGATCACTCATCATTTCTTTATATTCTTCTTTATTCGTATAATTATTATCAATAAGATATTTTAATACTCCTTTTCTACCTGCTAATGATAAAAGGAAACATAAATCTTGTTCCTTACCTTTAAAGACTTCTTCATTCGGAATATTATCTGGTTTATCATAAAAAGTTTCAAATAACATTCCAAAACTTTCTTCCTTTAAATCTTCAAATCCTAAATTCTTATAAAGTTTTAGTTCAAATGGATTTTTTCTTAAAAAAGCTTTAATAAACAATTGGTTATAATCTTCTCCAATTTCATGTTTTAAATTTTCTAAATAATCAATAATCATTCCTTTTTCTTCTTTAAAAATTCCAGTTTGATCATATTTAGAATATATTCTTTCATAAATAGACAAAATTGCAGTCATAAAAACTTCAGATTCAGGATAATCTCTTGTTTTTTTCTCATTTTTTATACTACTATCTAAACAGCCTAATAAAGATTTTATAGAGGCTTTACTTTGAAAAAGTCCATTATATTTATTTTTGCTTCTATATTGAATTCCTCCATCTACTACTTTAGCTCTATCAGTATATAATATCTCATAAAGGGCTTGATTTGTTTTTTCCATTTTTTTCCTCCTATCCATATATTTATTATTATAACACATTTTACATAATTTGTTAACCCTATAATTAAATTTTATTTTTGGAATGAATTTTATCTTTTATATTATTAGGAAATTGAAAAACTTTACTGTAATATAAAAAAGTAGATAAATATTAATGAATTTAACTATAAATATTAGATTTAAAGTTTTTCTAACATTTAATTATCATTCATCTTATTTATCTACTTTTTTATATAATAGGAAAGTAATCCTTTCCTATTAATTATAATTCAAACTGTGAATTGTATAATTCTGCATAAGAACCATTTTGTTTCATTAATTCTTCATGATTTCCTTGCTCTACTATATTTCCTTCTTTCATTACTAAAATTAAATCTGCATTTTTAATTGTTGATAACCTATGTGCAATAATAAAAGAAGTTTTTCCTCTTGTTAATTTGTCCATAGCATCTTGAACTAATTTTTCTGTTCTCGTATCAACATTAGATGTAGCTTCATCTAATATTAGAAATGGACTGTTTTCTATCATTCCTCTAGCAATTGTTAAAAGCTGTCTTTGTCCAGCTGATATACTATCATTTTCACCTAAAACTGAATCTAAACCTTTAGGAAGTGTTTTTATAAAATGACTAATTCCTACTTCTTTACAGGCCTCAAGAATTTGTTCATCTGCTATTCCCTCTCTATTATAAACAATATTTTCTCTAATAGTTCCCTCAAAAAGCCATGTATCTTGTAATACCATAGTAAACAAACTATGTATATTTTCTCTTTTAAGATCTTTAGTCGATACACCATCAATTCTTATATCTCCTGAATCTATATCATAAAACTTCATAAGCAAATTAACCATGGTTGTTTTTCCTGCTCCAGTTGGACCAACAATAGCTACCTTTTGCCCCGGTTTTGCTATTGCAGAAAAATTCTTAATTGTTGGTTTATCATTATTATCATATTGAAATACAACATTTTCGAATTCAATCTCACCTTTTACTAAATCCTTATCTAAAAATTTAGTAATTTCTTCTTGAGAATTCATTTCTTTTTCATCTAAAAATTCAAAAACTCTTTCAGAAGCTGCTGCTGTGGATTGAAGTGATGTCATAGATTGAGCTATTTGAGATAAAGGATTTGTAAATAATCTAACATAAGTAATAAAAGCAATTATTACACCAAAAGTTATAATATCATTCATTGTAAGTAATGCACCTACTATACATACCGCTACATATCCAAAATTACCTATAAATCCCATTAAAGGTTGCATAAGTCCAGATAAAAATTGACTTTTTCTATTAGCTTCACAAACTTTTTTATTTAATTCATCAAATTTTTTATCTGATTCTTTTTTACCATTATATACTTTTACAACATTTAATCCTGAATAAATTTCTTCAATATGTCCATTTAACTTTCCTAATTCTTCTTGTCTTGCTACGAAATATTTTTGTGATTTTGAAAGTATTGAAAACATCCCTATAAATCCTATAATACTTGCTCCTATAGCTGTTAAAGCTAATATCCAATTAGTATAAAACATCATTATAATAGATCCTATAAACAAAGTGATACTTGTAGCTAGCATTCCTAAAGATTGATTCATACTTTGAGCAATTGTATCAACATCATTTGTTACTCTTGATAAAATATCCCCTATTGAATGAAGATCAAAATATCTAAGTGGTAATTTATTTATTTTTACTGAAATTCTACTTCTTAAACTTTTTGCAAATTTATTTGCAACATCAGTCATACATAGTCCCTGAACAAAGCTCAATAAAGCACTAAATAAATACATAATAAATAACATAAAAGCAATTCTTTTTACTGCATCCATATCCATTGATGGCTTAATAATATTTTGAATACTTTCTGGAAGTTCGTCTAATTTTGAGTATAAATCATTTTCATCTGGATTTTGGCCCAATTCTATCATTATTTCAATACATTTGTATTGATCTTCTGCTGAGATTTTTTGACCATCTATTTCTGTATCACTTAAAACAGAATTTTTTATCGCATTATTTTTAGTTAACTCCATTACTTTTTCAAGATTATCTTTATTTATTACCAATCCTTCTGAAATTTCATCTGTTAATACAGATAATCTGTCAGGAGCCAGAATAGAAATAACTGCACTCCCAATAGCAAGTATTATTGAAAAAATAACTAAAACTTTTTGAGCTTTTAATTCACTAAATAACCTTTTAATTGCACTTTTAAAATTCTTTGCTTTTTCTCCAGGATTACCTCTCATACCTGGACCACGCATACGAACTCTTCTAGGTGGTTGATTTTCATTATTGTCCATTTATATTTATTCCTTTCTTTTTATAAATTTCATAAAAAATTTCTAAGATGTAAGTTCTTCTTCACTAAGTTGAGATAATGCAATTTGCTTATAAACATCACAATTTTTAAGCAATTCCTTATGTTTTCCAATACCAACTACTTTCCCTTCATCTAAAACTATTATTTTATCGCTATTCATAATAGTTCCTATCCTCTGAGCCACAATTAAATTTGTAGAATCCTTTGTATATTTTTTTAATTCTTTTCTTAAAATAGAATCTGTTTTATAATCTAATGCAGAAAAAGTATCATCAAAAATATATATTTCTGGATCTCTTGCTATAGCTCTAGCTATTGATAATCTTTGTTTTTGGCCACCAGATACATTAGTTCCACCTCTAGCCATATGAGAATCATAGCCATTTTCCATTTTTTCAACAAATTCTTTTGCCTGTGCTACTTCAATTGCTTCTTTTATTTTAGTTTCCGAAAAACTTCCATTTCCATTATCTCCATAAGCTATATTAGATTTTACTGTTCCGTCAAACATTATTGCTTTTTGTGGTACATAACCAATCTTATTATTTAAAAATTCAGATTTATATTCTTTAACATTTACTCCATCAACTAAAACTTCACCATCAGTTACATCATAAAATCTTGGAATAAGATTTATTAAAGTAGATTTTCCACTACCAGTCGATCCAATAAAAGCCACTGTTTCTCCTTTATTTGCTTTAAACGAAATATTTTTTAATAAATATTCATCACTATCTGGATATTTGAAAGATACATTTTTAAATTCTACTGTACCTCTTTCATTTGTTTTATCTTTATCGATATTTCCTTCTTTTATTGTTATTTCTGTATCTAAAACTTCATTTATACGACTTGCAGAAATCTGGGCTCTCGGCATCATCATAAAAATCATTGCTAGCATTAAAAAGCTCATTATTACTTGCATTGCATACGAACTAAATACAACCATATTTCCAAATAATGTTATTTTATCTACTAAACCTGCTTCTTCAATCAAATATGCACCTATAAAATAAATTACCAAAGTTAAAGTATGCATAGTTAAATACATTACTGGTTGAAAAACAGAGAAAACCTTCTGGTTAAATAATTGAAGATTAGTTAATTTATTATTTGTATTTTCAAATTTATTTTCTTGATAATCTTCTGCATTAAATGCTCTAACTACCCTAATTCCTGTAAGATTTTCTCTAGTTACACCATTTAATTTATCTATTAATTTTTGTACAATTTTAAATCTAGGTAAAACTATACTTGTTACAATTCCTATTACAATAAATAAAAATATTATGGCTACACCTGTCGCTATACTCCATTCAAAACCTTTATTTAGAATTTTTGCAATCGCCCAAACTGCTGTTATAGGGGCCTTAATCAACAATTGTAGCCCCATAGCAATAAACATCTGTATTTGAGTAATATCATTTGTTGTTCTTGTAATTAAACTACTTGTAGAAAATTGTTTTACTTCATGCATTGCCAAATTTTCTACTTTATCAAATAAACTTTTTCTAATATTCATAGAAAAATTTGCAGAAACCAAAGAAACAAAAAAACCAGTTATAGTCGCTAATACCAAACTTCCAAATGCACATGCAACCATATAACCACCATTTTTTAAAATTTCATTCATTTGGCTTCCTTCTGTTTGTACAAGTACTGTTATTTCTGACATATAATCAGGCATCTTTAATTCAAGCCATACTTGCCCAAATATTAATATAACTACAAAAAAATAAATCAAGAAATCTTTTTTTCCCAAATTTTTTAATAATTTAAACATTTTGTCCTCCTTTTTCTATATTATCTTTCATCTTTTTCATAACTTCACAAAATACTTTTATTTCATCATCAGAAATGTCTTTTAAAGCAATTTTTTCTATATTATCCAATTCATTCTTATGCTGTAAAAATTTCATTTTTGCTTCTTTTTTTAATATAATTTTTTTAGTTCTTGTATCTTCAATATCTGTTATTCTTTCAATTAAATTATACTTTTCCATAGTTTGCAAAACTCCAGATACAGTTGCTCTTCTTAAACCTAATACTCGTTCTAAATCTTTTTGATATATTTCTTCATTTTCATGTTCAATTATATATCCCATTATTTGAATCTGAGTTGGCATTTTAAAATTATTTTTATCATAATCTTTCATAATATGCCTATGTATAAGTATATTTAAAGATTTAATTTGAAAAATTACACCATCACTTTTCAAAAATTTCTCACTCCCCTTAAATAATTTTACGACTAATATATTTTAATATTATATATTAATTTTGTCAACTGCCTTACATTTTTTTCGCAAAAAAAATAGCGGACTTTTTAATATTAAAATGTTAAAACTTATTGCAAAGTCCGTTTAAACCAGTTTTTAATTTTTGTAAAAAATGATTCTTTATATGTTACCATAGTAATAGCTTCTTCTACTTTTTCTACTTTAGAATTTCTATTTTTAAATAAATCATCTGAATTATATTTTTTTATCTTTTCTTTTTCTTGTTTTAATTGATTTTGTCTTAATAAACTTTCTAATATTGATTTTTGTTTTTCAGTAGCAAAATAATCTCTAAATAAAGAAATTAAAATTGCATTTGCTTCTTTAGAAATATTCTGCTCTGATAAATCTATTTTGGGATTAATTTTATAATTATATTCTTTATCCATATTATCTTTATAAAATTTTATTTTTTGAGTGGGAATTTTAACAAAATCTTCTTCTGATAAATGACTTAAAATTTCTAAAACTTCTGTATATGCTTTAGCATATGTATTAGTCATATTAAATTTCTCCTTTCGATTCTCCTTTTTGCATTGATAATATATTTTTTTCAAAATAATCCACATTAGCTACATGTTCAATTGTAATTTCGTCTGAAATAGCATTTGAAACAATTGATCGCATAGTAATTTTAGTTGTATTTTCATTCTTGTTTGCTTCTATTAATTCTCTATCACTTAATGCAAATCTAATTAATTGCTCTTCTTCCGGTAAGAATTGCCATCCTCTTTTTAAGAGAATTTTATTTTTTGTTGTCTCAGAGCAATACTCACTTATCGCATCATCTGTCTTTTTTAAAGTTTCATTAGTTTTTTGCAGATTTTCATTTGCACATTTTAACTCATTTTGCATTCTTATTTGGCAGTCAAAACTTTCATCTAGCTGATCTAGTAATTCTGCTTCATATTCAGAAATTTTTCTTGCTCCACCATATGTTAAATGTACATCTACATCTTCCATTAAATCAACAATACTTACTCCTTCTGAAGCTTTTTGTATAATATTACTAAAATCAGATGTAAGTTGTCCGAGCTGTTATTGGTACAAAACTTTTTGTTGAATAATTTAATATTGAATTTTCTAATGCTTTACATAATGCACTGGATAAACACACTGGCATAGCTTTTCCTTCACATGTATATTTTTTTAGTTTATGTTCTCCATCGCCATTAAATAAATATGCCACTTCATTATCTGAGTATTTAAATACACTTTCACCAATTACAGATTCTGAAATTTTTTTTCTTTCTTCTAAAGTGACATTATCATCTACTTCACTATCATTAATATCTTTAAATGATATACATGTTGACTTTTGTGTCCCTATTAATCTATTTGTTGCAATTGGAAACATACACATTTGAGATTGAATTTTTTTACTTTCTTCATCAGTATACCCAAGTTCTTGCATCTTATTGATTAAAATTTCTTCAACTTTTTGTACAAATAATGTTCCGTCACAGTAGCTCATCATATTAACATTTCTCATATTTTTCATTGCCTGAACGCAATCCATTTTTTGTCCATTTTTCTCAATTAGTGGTAAAAAGTATTGAGTTACAAATGCATCTATTCTTTCTTCTGATGTCACATTTTTATCTTCATCTTTTCTATCTAGTTCTATGGATAAAAACTTAACAGGAAAATCTTTTAATCCAAATCCTGCATTTCTCTGATTTCTTACCCTTAGTCTGGCCATTTTCATACCTTCCTTAGTAACTCCAAAATTGGATTTACTTGCCATTTTATTATCGTGTTGTGCAGAAATACATAACAAACATGGCCCATCTAAAAAAGGGTTTTCTTCACTATCTATTAATTTTGAGCCATACATATATTGTTTTGTTTTTGGAACTTTTTCATATAATCTATACATATTTTACTCCATAATATTTAACAACATAAGTAAATTTTGAAAAGGATATTTTAAAAACTTACTTATTATAAACTCTGTATTTTTAACTAAATAATAACCTATACTCCATGAGTCGAAAATTTTACTTTTTTACTTATATAATTTTTTAATAAAAAAGCTTTTTAATTTTTTAAAAATTCTTTTTATAAAATTATCTTTTTCAACGTTTACTGGTAATATATTTTCACTTATCTCAATTGAATTTTCTGATAATTCTGATTTATTTAAAGAAATAGGTTCATTAGTTTTATCTTCATTTATACTTTTATCGTTCTTTTTTACCTGGTCAAAAATATTAATATTTCTATTTTTTATCTCATTTTCTTTTATAATTTTTTTTAAATTATTTTTTTCTTCAGAACTTTCACACCAATAACTTAAATGAAAAAAAGCAATTATTGAAATAGCGTCTCTAGATACATGTTGCATTTTTAAAGATTTATCTTTAGTATATTTTGGATTATAATCTTGTTGTTTTAATTTTAATATATTTTGATATATGTTTTCTGGTAATTTTTTTATATAATATTCTCCAATCATATCTAAAATAGCATAAACTTCAGAATAAATTTTTCTATTTTGAATACTAATATCTTGTATCATCATTACCTCTTTCTTCATTATCTTGTATTTTCTTATTTTCAATTTCTGAAACTAATTTTAAAACATTCATTTTTTTATTCGTAATATCTTCAGGAGTAATTCCATATTCTTCATAAGATTCAGACAAAGCTTCTAAATTACCTTTATTTATTTGTCTTGAAGTCTCATTAGACGCCCCTTTTTCTTCTGGACCTGATTCTTCTGGACTTAGTAATTCAAATTTTTCTTTTTCTGAACTTGATAAAAAAACTAAATATTTAGGTTGCTTTATAGAAGCAAATAATTCTTCAATCTTTTCTTGTGGATAATTTTTATCACACTTATCAAACTTTTGATTATCCTTTGGTATATGAGTTCTAATTACATCATATTTACCATTAGATCCCTTTTTTCCCTTTTTCTTAAAATCTAAATCATTCTTTAAAAAATATTTAGGAAGCTTTCCTTCTACAATTTTATTTCTATCCCATGTTAAATCTACATTATACCATACCCCATCTATTTTTACTTGATTAAAAGCATGAGTACTTTTTGAAATATTTCCGTCTTCATCAATCCTAAGATTTTCTTTTGTAACTATATATCTAGCCTCTATACCACAAATAGCACATACGTTTCTTAAAATTTCAGCATAACCTGAACATACACATCTTCCTTCAAGTAATCCACCAACTAGGTTTCTAGATGAAACCTCACGTTCTTCTTTTATTTTTTTATCTCTTACAGCATCATCATCATATTTCATGTGAAAAGCTAGACGTATATATATTTCAGCTAATAACTTTGCTTTATCTGAATCGTTTGGATCTAAGCCTTCTAAAATTTTATCTAATACTTCTCTTGATTTTTGATACTCTGTTGCTTCATAAATATGGTGAGAAGTTCTATCAAGTTTATTTTCTTTAGGTGTAATTTTTACATATTTTAAATTTAATTTTTCTATCATTTCTTTAGCATCTTGAGCAGAAAGTTCAGATGCATTTTCTATTACTGTAGATACACCACAAACTTTATCTATTACTAATCCATTTTTTTGAATTTTTTTTA
Source organism: uncultured Clostridia bacterium (assembly GCA_947631185.1). Lineage (GTDB taxonomy): Bacteria > Bacillota > Clostridia > TANB77 > CAG-508 > Scatovivens. The sequence continues at coordinate 14,508 of CANRKJ010000030.1, forward strand.
GTTGATCTAAACTAAATTTAAGAGTAAGTTCTTCACCTTCTCTATAAAGCTTTGCCAAATTATCTAACATTTCTTGTGTAATTTCTTTTGCTTTAGTACAATCAATACGAATTTCATATTCATCATCTAATGCATCGCTTGTGTTTATAACCAACTTTGCATCACTTAATTTTACATTTTTAAGCCTACGATATTTTCTTTGATTTATTGCAAGTAACCCCTCGATATTTTGAATAGTACAATTTGTAAGTTTTATTGCATTTCCAGATAATTGATTTATTACATCATTTTCAACAATTAAATTGGAAATTTCATACTCAACGTTTTTGGGGACTTCTAATTTATCAATTTCTAACTTATTTTTTCTCTCTTTCGAACCTACAATCTTGCATATCTTTAGATCTTCTGATTCAATATTTAATTTATCATTATTACTCAATATTTCTATAGTTTTTACAAAAGCCATTTATTCAACCTCTATAAAAAAAATTTTCTTCTTTACTTACACTAATATTACCCAATTCATTTAATACATTTTCATCATCTAAACTAGAGCCATCTAAAACTAATGATTTTAATTCTTTTAAATTCTTTAAACTTGTTGCATTAATAATATTAGAATTACATATTTGTATATTTTCTAAATTTTTATAATCCTCCAATTTTTTTAAATCAACTGTTTCCGGTATTTCTTGAAATAACAAAAATCTCAAATAATTTTTTTCTTCTAAAATATCTATTAATCCTAGATTAGAATGCAAAATATTAATTTTTTCAATTTTGTTTTTTAATTTTTTATTTGTTCTTATATTACAATGATCAAATTCCAAATCAACTAAATTTTCTAAGTCTTCAAGTGAATCTATTATTTCATCAGTTATATCAATTCCTGAAAACTCACAATTTTCTAAATTCTTAAATAACTTAAGCTCATTTGGATTAAAATAATTTTCTTTTAAACCATAACCGATTCTATGCAAACTCAATCTTTTTATTTTTAAAATATCATCTTCAGTAATATCTTTTTCATTACTTAATAATAATCTATTTCTGATATTATTAACCAAATCAGTACTTTTTAAATTTACTATCATATTCTTCTACTGCATAAATATGCAATCTCTCCTTTTATCAATATATAAAAATTATAACATATATTTTTTTATTATATATTTTTGTTACATACTTGAAATATAAATGAAAAAAACGTAATCCCTACCCAAACATTAAGCTAGAAAAAAGAGCCAGAGGATCACCTCTTGCTCTTTTTTCTGACTCATTGTTCTAAATCTACTATACCAGGAACTTCTATAGCCTTACCATCATAAGTAAATTTTGATCCATGACATGGACATTCCCAAAGCTTATCTATATTGTTAAAATATAATTCACATCCTAAATGCGTACATATAGGTTTAACTGTAAAAATCTTTCCATTATCATCTTTATAAACTCCAATTTTTTGATTATCAATATTAACAATTTTACCTTCACCATTTTTTACATCTTCAATATAATCTTTTGGTAATTTAAACTTACTCAAAATTATAGAATCTTTAGCTTCACTAATCATATTCTTCATTTCATCAAAGTTTTTTATTGGTTCCAAACGAGTACTTTTATATAATTCTTCATATTCATTTTCTCTATCTAATATTTTATCTACCAATATTTTACCTGCAATATTTGAAGTTGTTAAACCCCATTTATTATAGCCTGTTGCTACATAAAGATTTTTCATTAAATGAGAATATTCACCAATATATGCAATTTTATCTAAAGATATACAATCTTCTGCAGTCCATTTATCTAAGATTTCTGCTTGTGGATACATATATCTTACAGTACTTTCTAAATCTAGATAACCATTTGTTACTTGCTCTGTACCTGTTTTATAATCATAACCTACTGCTAATAATAATTTCTTTCCATTTTCTTCTATAGTTCTAAAAGATATTACTGGATTATCTGAGCTAATATAATATCCATCAAAAAGCTCTTCTTTTACATCTGCAACTATTGCATAAGATGTAGATTGATACATTTTTAAAAAATAATATCCTGGTATATTTATAGTAGGATATCTTGTAGCTAAAACTACTTTATTTGCAGTTATTTTATATTCGTTAACATATATTTCATATTTATCATCTAATTTTTCAATTTTTGTTGCCTTTGAATTTTCATAAATTTTTCCACCATTTCTAACAATTGCATTTACTAATCCATAACAATATTTTACAGGATTAAATTTTGCTTGATTTTTAAATTCAATTGCAGAAACTATATCTAATGGCAGATTAACATTTGATAAAACTTTAGCCTTATCTTTTTGTATTTTATTTACAACCTTTTCTTCATTTGATATTCTACTTTTATCTTCTGGCTTTCTAGTAAATACATAAGAAGATTCTCTTTTAAATTCACACTCAATATTTTCATCTCTTATTATTTTCTCAATATTATCTATTGCCTTTTCATTTACTTCAAAATATTTTTTTGCATACTCTATACCATTTGAATCTAATAAATATTTATAAAAAAGTCCATGTTGACTAGTTACTTTACCAGTATTTTTTCCACTAGTACTTAAACAAATTTCATCTTTTTCAATTATTATGAAATCTGTATCTTTACCTAAATAATAACCTGTACTAAGACCTGTAAGTCCCGCTCCTATAATACACACATCTGTTACTAAATTATTATCTACTTTTGGAAATTTTGGCTTATTTTTAACACTTCTATTCCAATATGATTCCATATATTACTATCCTCCTAAAATTATTTTGCACTAAAAAGTTTTTTTCATACAAAAAAATGAGCGATTATAACTCGCCCATTCTATTTTATTCATAATCAATAACATCAATCCACTTATCCAAAAATTGTTGTTCTTCTGGAATTCCTTTTGTTTTTCTTGAAGCTGATACAATTGGAATCCATCTAAGTATCAAATTTTTATCTATACCACTTTTTTGTACAAATAAATCTAAATATTTATTTGCCAAATTCTCTTTTCCATCCATTATAAATGTTATATAAGTATTTGCTACATCTCCTGATGCATTTCCTATTGTAACATGTGCCCAATCTATTATTGAAGCTGTTCCATCTGGCTTAATAATAACATTACTAGGATTATAATCACCATGACAAAGTTTAGCATGATTTTTCATTCCATCTAATCTTTGTAATAATTCATATCTAGCATTATCTGTTAAATCCTTTAATTCATTTATTCTATTTTTATATTTATCTTTCATTCTATTAAGATGTGATACTGATTTTGATAAAATATATAAATGAATATCAACAAACCAATTTAAATATTCATCTTCTTTTTCTGGATTTTCACTCATAAGTTTATCTAATGGTGTTCCTTCAATATATTCTGATACTATTGCCCATCTGTTGTCTATTCTGCTTATTTCAATAAGTTTTGGAATACTTAAATCTGTTCCTTCTTCAACTCTTGCCTGATTAAGTGCTTCATTTAAGATATCTGATTTTGAGTAATTTTCTACAAATAATTTTACTGTTTTATCCCCATCTCTATAAACTGTTTTGGTTTTTCTTTCAATTATTGGATTATCTAAATTTAAAAACATTATCCATTTCCTCCTTCACCATAATAAGCTTTTAAATAAATTTCTTTTAATTCACTAATAAGTGGATATCTAGGATTTGCACCTGTACATTGATCATTAAATGCATCTTCTGACATTTGATCTAAAGTTCTTAAGAAATCTTCTTCAGAAACACCATAATCTCTTATTGTTTTCTTTATACCGATTTTTTCTTTTAATTCATCAATTGCTTTAATTAAATTCTCCAAACTTTCTTCATCAGTATTTCCTTTTAATCCAAGAGCTTCTGCAATCTCAGCATATCTTCTTAAAGTATGAGGATATTCATATTGTGGGAATGTCCCCATTTTTGTAGGAACTGGATTTGCATTAAATCTTAATACTTCATCAATAACTAATGCATTTGATATACCATGTGCAATATGATGATAAGCTCCAAGTTTATGAGCAAGCGAATGTGATATTCCTAAAAAAGCATTTGCAAAAGCCATACCTGCCATTGTAGCAGCATTTGCCATTTTTTCTCTTGCTTCTGGGTCATTTGCTCCATTTTCATATGCTCTTGGTAAATATTTAAAGATATTTTTTAAGGATTCAATTGCTAAGGCATCTGTATATTCTGTAGCCATCATTGATGCATATGCTTCTAAAGCATGAGTTACAGCATCAATTCCAGATGCTGATGTTAATCCTTTAGGTGCATTCATCATCATATTACAATCTACTATAGCCATTTTTGGTAATAATTCATAATCAGCTAACGGATATTTTGTTCCTGTTCTTTGATCTGTAATAACTGCAAATGGAGTAACTTCAGAACCAGTTCCAGCAGAGGTAGGAACAGCAATAAAGTATGCTTTTTCTCCCATTTTAGGGAATGTGTATACTCTTTTTCTTATATCCATAAATGTCATAGCCATATCTAAGAAATTAACTTCTGGATGCTCATATAAAACCCACATAATTTTGCCAGCATCCATTGCAGAACCACCACCAACAGCAATAATGCAATCTGGTTTAAATTGTCTCATAGCCTCTGCGCCTTCTTCTGCACTCGCTAAACTTGGATCAGGAGCAACATTTGAAAATGTTGTATGAACAATTCCTAATTCATCTAATTTATCAGTTATACATTTTGTATATCCATTTTCATATAAAAATGTATCTGTTACTATAAATACTCTTTTTTTATCTAAAACATATTTTAATTCTTCTAAAGCTACAGGTAAACAACCTCTTTTAATATAAACCTTTTCAGGTGCTCTAAACCAAAGCATATTTTCTCTCCTTTCAGCAACATTTTTTATATTTAATAAATGTTTTATTCCTACGTTTTCAGACACTGAGTTTCCACCCCAAGATCCACACCCAAGTGTTAATGAAGGAGTTAATTTAAAATTATATAAATCTCCAATTCCACCATGTGATGAAGGTGTGTTAATTAGTACTCTACAAGTTCTCATAATAGAATAAAATTTTTCAACTTTATCTTTTTCAGCATCTGCATTTATATATAGTGATGAAGTATGTCCAAGTCCACCATCATCGATTAATTTACATGCTTTTGCAACTGCATCATCAAAATCTTTTGCTTTGTACATTGCAAGTACAGGAGATAATTTTTCATGTGCAAATTCTTCAGATATATCTACTGATTCTACCTCTCCTATAAGTATTTTGGTGTTATCTGGAACTTGCACATCTGCTAAATTTGCAATAGTAGTAGCTTTTTGACCAACAATTTTTGCATTTAAAGAACCATTTATTATAATTGTTTTTCTAACTTTTTCTGTTTCTTCTGGATTCAAGAAATAACAACCTCTATAGCTAAATTCTCTTTTTACATCTTCATATATTTTTTCATCAACAATAACAGATTGCTCAGATGCACAAATCATTCCATTATCAAATGTTTTTGAATGTATTATTGAATTTACTGCTAATATTATATTTGCACTTTCGTCTATAACAGCAGGTGTATTTCCAGCACCAACACCTAAAGCTGGTTTCCCACTAGAATATGCTGATTTTACCATTCCAGGGCCACCAGTAGCAAGTATTGTATCTGCTGATGACATAAGTGAATTTGTTAAATCTAATGATGGAACATCAATCCAAGAAATAATTCCTTCTGGGGCACCAGCTTCAACTGCCACCTCTAAAACTATTTTTGCAGCTTCTATTGTAGATTTTTTTGCTCTAGGATGAGGACTTATTATTATTCCATTTCTAGTTTTTAATGCTATTAAAGTTTTAAAAATAGCTGTTGATGTAGGATTAGTTGTAGGAATAACTGCTGCAATTAAGCCAATTGGTTCTGCAACTTTTCTTATTCCATAAGACTTATCCTCTTCTATAACACCACATGTTTTTTCATTTTTGTATTTATTATAAATATATTCTGAAGCATAATGATTTTTTATAACCTTATCTTCAATAATTCCCATTCCAGTTTCTTCAACAGCCATTTTTGCAAGAGAAATTCTTGCTCTATTTGCTGCAAGAGCTGCTGCTAAAAAAATCTTATCCACTTCTTCTTGAGAATACTTTGCAAACTTAGCTTGAGCTTCTTTTACAGTTTTAATTGTATCCTCAAGTGCTTCTATACTGTCTACTATCTTATAATCTTTATTCACTTTGTTCACTCCTTATATGTTTTTATTGGATTAATATCCATTTAACTATACTATATTTTCGACTTTTCTATTAAAATTAAAAATATACTTTATTAAAAATACCACTAAACAACTAAAAAATCAATATTATTTCTATATTAAGCAAAATTTTTTGTATTAAAATTTATTGTAAAGTCCACGCCTATTGTTCATGCTCAAAAATTCCATAAAAATTTTCTTTGCAAATGGTTGGCAAAACCTTTTATATGTTTATGCAAAATTTTTTTAATTTTGCATAAATATATTCTGATTTTTAATTAAATCATAACTTATCAATTCTTCACTTTCCAAATCTTCTTTAAATATATCTATGCCTGTTATCTGACTATTTTCATAAGTAGTATAATAATATATCCCTTTATCCATGTTACAACAAGAACTATATATTGTTATTTCATAATTATCTTCTCCCATATGAACACATCCTCTTTGTTGATAAACAGATTCTAATATATGAAAAAATTGACTTATACTTTCTGATTCAGAATCTCCTGATTTTGAATTCATTTTAGTAAATGTTGCTTTTACAAATCGAGAAGCTGATGATAAATCTCCTGGAAGTCCTATAGCTCCCATTCCTCTACTATAAACATCTAAATTTAATTCATTTGAAAAATTATTTAAAGGTTTTTCTGTTGATAAATTCATATAATTATTTAAATTAAACATTTGAATATCAAAAGTAGGATTATTAGTTAAAACCCCTACAGGATTATCATATACCTTTAGGCCCTCTTTAACACTCTCAACTATTATTGATTTTTCCTTATCTGAAATAATCCAATGCAAAGGAGATGCAGGTAATTCATTACTAAAACTTATTTTTGTAATATTTAAATTTTCAAGTAACTTTTTTACTTCTTCTATATTAGAACATTTTGATAAAACATAAGGTATAAATTCAAAAGAAGCTATATTCTCTTTTCCTTCTACAACTTCTTTATAGTCCGCATTTCCTGGGAAATTCAATCCAGCCATACCTAATCCCTTCTCATTTATTCCATCATAATAAAGAGGATAATTATTCATAACATATGCCATTCCTATAATTGCATAATGATTATTTATATTATCCACATTTCTAAATTTAAATTCATAATTTCTAGGTGTAATAGTAACAGTCTCTTTATAAGAATATTCTAAATCAAAGTTTCTCCCAAAATAATGGTTTTTTGTATTATAAGTTATAGCTGTACACATATATTTTTTCCTCCTTTTTTTAATTTATTTATATATTTTTCCACCGCCTAAAACAATGTCATCTACATAAAAAACAGCGGATTGCCCTGGTGTAATTCTAGCACATGGATTATCAAAAATCACTTTTATCTTATCTTTATCATACATTTCAATAGTAGCACTTTCCTCTTTACTAGAATATCTTGTCTTAACCATAACATTCATTTTTTCTTTAATTTCATCAACTAGGAGTAAATTTATATTTTTTACATACATTTCTTTTTTATATATTTCTGATTCCACTCCCACTACTAACTCATTTTTCGAGATATTAAACCCTATTACAAAAAGAGGCTCTTTATAAGATATTCCTAAACCTTTTCTTTGACCAATTGTATAATTATATAATCCATTATGTTTTCCAAGAATCGTTCCATCTTTTAAAACAATGTTTCCTGATTTTGGCTTAATATCTGAATTATTTTCTAAAAATTTTTTGTAATTTTTATCTGGGATAAAACAAATATCCTCACTGTCTGGCTTATTTGCAACTTTAATATTATTTTTTCTTGCTATTTCTCTTATTTGATCTTTGGATTCAAAATCACCTAAAGGAAATATTACATTTTCAATATAATCTTTTGGAATATTCCATAAAACATAACTTTGATCCTTTTTTCCCGCTTTAGATTTTTTTAACACCCATCTTCCATATTTCTCACTATATTCTGTTTTTGCATAATGTCCTGTAGCAATATATTTACACCCCATATTCTCAGCTTTTTCTTTCATTATTCCAAATTTCATAAATTTGTTACATTCTATACAAGGATTTGGAGTTAGTTGATTTTTATAACAGTTTATAAAATCTTCAATAACTAATTCTCTAAACTCTTTTTTACAATCAAATGTAAAATGTGGGATTCCAATTGATTTACATACCATCTTTGCATCCATATATGTATTAATATTGCAACAACTACTACCTGCATACAATTCTAAAGTGGTTCCAATTACTTCATATCCCTGATTTTTAAGTAAAAGAGCAGAAACAGAACTATCTACTCCTCCACTCATTCCCAGCAAAACTTTTTTATTTTCCATTTTTTTCTAACAATTCCTCCATTGTATGCCAAGCAAGTAATGCACATTTTACTCTTGCTGGCATATTTGATACATTTTTAAAAGCAATAGCATCTTCTAATTTTTTTAGTTCTTCCTCATCTTTGATATTCCTTTTTATCATTTCTATAAAAATTTTTATTATATTTTTTGCTTCTTCTATAGTTTTCCCCCTTAAAACATCTATCATAATAGATGTAGAACTTTGAGAAATAGCACATCCATGTCCAAGAAAAGCCATATCTTCTATAACATCACCATTTAATTTAACTTCTAATTTTATTTCATCACCACAATTTGGATTATGTCCCATTTCACAATAATCATAATTCTCTAATGACTTTTTATTATAGGAATTCATACTATGTTCCATAATTATTTCATTATATAAATCATCCAATTCACTCATATTATTTCCACCATTCTATTTTTTAACTTGTTTATTATAATACCACAAATTATACTTTTTTACAACAAAATTGAATTAATAACACTTTAATCATTTTTGAAAAAAACTTTCACTATTTAAATATTTCAAGTCCGCTTCTTTGTTCATCCACGAAAATTTCGTATAAGTTTTCTGTAGAATACTTTATATTATAGGAAGTTAAGAGAACTTTATAATATAAAAAAGCCTAGCAACCATTTCTGTTTGCTAGGGATTTCTGATTTTTATTTCCTTTTCTATTCCCATTTTGGAAGCTTTATCTTATCTCCGGGAAATATACATCTTTGGTCTTCAAGACCAGGATTCAACTCGTATATCATGTCGATATCGATTGAATATTCTTCAGCTATATCCCAAAGAGTGTCACCAGCTTTTATTTCGTATAAAAAGAACCCAGTAGGTTCACCTCTATCCGTATCTGAAGAAGATTCATCTACAGAAGCTTGCTGTGAACTGTTACTTTCTGAATTGTTGTTCTCCTGGGGTATCTCACTTCCTTTCAGTATAAACATTATCGTAATTATTGTAAAAAATACAATAAATAATTCGAGAAATAATCCATTTCTCCGAACGTTTTTTTCATCCATGCTCCATTTCACCTCGTTGTAACAAACTTAAGATAGAAAAATCAGAAAAACTATCTTTATATAAACGGTATAATTAATTATACCATTATTATATGTTAAAAGTCAAATTTCGTCTATAAAAATAGTAAGTATATAAATTTCTCTAAATAAACCAATAACGTTGATAACAAAATATTATTTTACTATCCACTTTTCAAACATTTTATATGCTTTTTTTAACGCTATAACCAATTTATCTACATCTTGTTTATTATTATAAATTGAAAAACTAGCTCTACAAGTTGAATCAACATCCATATATCTTAATAAAGGTTGTGCACAATGATTTCCAGATCTAATACAAACATTTTCCGAATCTAATATACTAGCTACATCATGTGGATGAACTCCATCAATATTAAATGATATAACAGCATTATGATTTTTTATGTTAGGCGTTAAATATAATTTCACAAAATCTAATTTTGAAAGTTCTTCTCTTGCATATTTTACTAATTCCTCTTCATGTTTTTTAATATTGTCATATCCGATTTTTTCTATATAATCTATTGCAGAACCCAAACCTACAACACCTTCAACATTTTGAGTACCAGCCTCAAATTTATTTGGAAGTGGAGCAAATGTAGTTTCTTGCTCATAAACATATTCTATCATATCTCCACCCATTAAAAATGGATTCATCTTATTTAACAATTCTTTTTTACCATATAAAACACCAATTCCAAGTGGAGCAAACATTTTATGTCCTGAAAAAACAACAAAATCAGCATCTAAATCTTGTACATCAATTTTCATATGAGGAATACTTTGAGAAGCATCTAATATTGCAATAGCACCTTTTTTATGAGCATATTTAATTATTTCTTTAACATTATTAATAGTTCCCAATACATTTGAAACATGAGTAATAGATACTATTTTTGTATTATTAGTTATTTTACTTTCAATTTCTTCTTTTGAAAGCTCATACTCGTCATTTATATACATATATTTCAAACTACTATTAGTTTTTTTAGTTACAAATTGCCACGGTACTAAATTTGAATGATGTTCCATAATTGATAAAACTACTTCATCACCATTTTTTAAATTATCTAATCCATAAGAATAAGCAATTAAATTAAAAGCTTCACTAGCATTTTTGGTAAATATAATTTCTTCACTATACCTACTATTTATAAATTTAGAAATTTTTTTTCTAGTATCCTCGTAAATTTCAGTAGCTTCTATACTAAGCCCATAAGCTCCTCTATGAGGATTTGCATTACTATTTTCATAAAATTCTTTGATTTTATCAATAACCATTTTTGGCTTTTGAGTTGTAGCACCACTATCTAAATAAACTATATCTTTATTTTCAAATATTGGAAAATCTTTTTTATAATCCATTATAAACTCCTATTATTTTATTATTAGCTATACGTTTATTATTATACTACTATTTTAGTAGGAATTGCAACATTTACTTAAATATATTAAAAATTATTATTGCGTATATCGAAATTTCGTTATATAATAATCAAAGCCTTGTCATAAAGGTTATACTTTATGAAGGGAGGTGTACATTAATGTCTTCATACGATCTTATTTGGCGTCTAATTATTCTATTATTATTTAATAACAATAATAATTTAGAAAATGGACAAAAATCAGAAGACTAATTACATAGTCAAAGGCGGTCTGACCAACCGCCTTTTATAACATAAAAAAAGATGTGCGACCCACACATCTTTTTTACATTAAATATCTTCATACGATTTCTTTAAGATGAATTTATTATAACATCCTTTAATTTTAATGTCAACATTTTTTGAAATTTCGTTAAAAATTTTCTATCCTCGTAAAATTACAAAGTAATTTCCGGTTATGATATTTTAATACTGAAGTAAACTCTACACAAGTAATATATTGAATG
>CANRKJ010000031.1 GCA_947631185.1 uncultured Clostridia bacterium
GACACGGAGATTTTCAGTCTCCTGCTCTACCAACTGAGCTATCAGACCATTAAATTGCACCAAAGATTTTCAGTCCCCTGCTCTACCAACTGAGCTATGAAGCCATTATATAAATTTAAATAATAATTTGGCGACCTGGAACGGGCTCGAACCGTCGACCTCCGCCGTGACAGGGCGGCATTCTAACCAACTGAACTACCAGGCCATATAATGGTGGTCGCTATAGGGCTCGAACCTATGACCTCCTGCTTGTAAGGCAGATGCTCTCCCAGCTGAGCTAAGCGACCATTTATCTTGCTGACATGAACTATTTTACTAGATTTTAAATCATTTGTCAACATTTTTTTACCTTTTTTTGTAAAAAGTTTTTGCCAGCATTATATATAAATTTTTTACCCCGTTTTACTCATTATATCTTTTTTCATCTTGCGCATAATCTTTTTCTCTAATCTTGAAATATAACTTTGAGAAATACCTAATAAATCAGCTACTTCCTTCTGCGTTTTCTCCTTTTCATCTCCATTTATTCCAAATCTTAATTGCATTATATATTTTTCCCTTTTGGTTAATTTTTCAATAGAAGCTTTTAATAAAATTTTATCAACTTCATCTTCTATTCCCTTAGAAGTAATATCATTATCAGTACCTAAAATATCAGACAATAATAATTCATTTCCATCTCCATCTTTATTTAACGGTTCATCTATTGACACTTCTGACTTAATTTTAGTAGTTTTTCTAAGTTGCATTAAAATTTCATTTTCTATACATCTTGAAGCATATGTCGCTAACTTTATATTTTTACCTATATTAAAAGTATTTATCGCTTTCATAAGACCTATTGTTCCTATAGAAATTAAATCTTCTAAATCTATACCTGTATTTTCAAATTTTTTTGCAATATAGACAACTAACCTCAAATTTCTTTCTACTAAAATTCTTTTAGCTTCTTCATTGTTTAATTCTAATTTTCTTAATAACTCTGCTTCTTCCAAAGGTTCTAGAGGTGGTGGCAAAGTTTGACTACCATTTATATAAAATAAAGGAAATCTATCTTGCTTTCCTCTTTTTAAAAAGTTTTTAAAAATACTAATAACTTTTTCTTTAAGTGTTTGTAATAAACTTGTCATGTGTATCACTCTCCTTTAAAATATTTAACCCAATTAAACTGGTATATAAATTAGACTTTGTAAGCTTTCCATTATAAATTCCAATAATAACATTTCTAGCAATTCTAGTTTCATCACTATATATTTTTATATAATCAGGTTTGAAACCAATTAACATTCCATTTTCATTACCTAAACTTGAAAATGGAATCAATTTAATTTTATTTTTTGTAAAATCTATTCCATCAGAAAGCATTTTTCCATTTAAAATTTTATCTATGTTATTAAGGAAATTATAATCAACAATATCTATTAAACTTTCTTTTTCTACTATAATTACATCTGCCATACTAATTGGCTCTTTTAGCAAATTTCCAGAATCTATAAAAGTTTTTAGTTTTTTTGTTTTGCCGTTATAATAAATTTCAATCTCACAAATTTGATTTTCTAGTTTCTTTCTAATAAGATTATTAACAACTGATATTATAGTAAAACCTACCACTCCTCCTAAAATTGCTATTTTTATCGGATAAGTTCCTATTAAATGACCTTTTTCAAAAATAATAGCTTTAGGATTTACAAAAAATAATAACATAAACGATGTTCCACCTAAAGTAAATGAAACTAAATAAAATATCATTAGTTGTTTAAAAAAATTTTTAAAACTATTTGACTCAAATGCAATTTTTATCATCACAAAAGAAATAAAAACTTTAAATAAAATATTAACAAACATGCTAACTTCCAAAACATAATTTACAATTGAATATATTCCGCCAATAAAACTCGAGACAAAAATCTTAAAAAAATTTATTTTCTTTTTACTGATTAAACTACTAGCAAGCAAAATAATATAATTCATTGCTATGTTCTCTATTAAAACAATATCAACATATACAGTCATATCTTAATACCTTCTTACACAGTTTGTATCAAATTTGATAATATAATTTTAATATATCAAAATTTAAAATCTTGTCACATTCTGACCAAAAAATATAAAACTAATTAACAAAAAAACACAAAAATTTTATTTTTGTGTTTTAAATAATTATATTAAAATTAATCAGTATATTTTTAATATATAAAAATTTTTCTGTGTAATGCTTTATATTATAAGAAGTTTGGAAAACTTTTCTATAATATAAAAAAAGAATTACATTTTTTTATTCAAATGTAATTTCTTTTTTCATATTTTTATTTATTTCCACCTAATTGTTTGTTTTTTCTTAAAAATGTAGGAATATCTAATTCACTAGTATTTGAATTTTCCATTATAGATGAAGAATTTGAATTTGTTGATGAACCAATTGATGAAGTAACTGTATTTCTTTTTCTCCAAGCCTCTGATACTATATTTTCGTAACCAGGAATTGCTGTTCTAGATCTTTCTTCTTCTTTTTCAAATCCTGTAGCTATAACTGTAATTTGAATTTCATCTCCCATACTATCATCTGTAACTGTACCAAATATAATATTTGCCTCTGGATCAGCACTTCTTTGAATAAGTTCAGCAGCAGTATTTGCTTCTAATAAGCCTACATCACTACTTCCTGTAATATTTATAATTACTCCTCTTGCTCCTTCAATAGATGTTTCTAATAGTGGACTTTGTATAGCTTGTTTTGCAGCATCTTCAGCTCTATTTTCACCAGTAGCTGAACCAACACCCATATGTGCCATTCCTTGATTTAACATTATAGTTTTAACATCTGCAAAATCTAAATTGATTAAACCTGGAACTGAAATTAAATCTGATATACCTTGTACACCTTGTCTTAAAACATCATCTGCCATTTTAAAAGCATCTACCATTGTTGTTTTTCTATCTACTACTTGTAATAATTTATCATTTGGTATTACAACTAATGTATCAACTTTTCCCTTTAAATTAGCTAAACCTCTTTCTGCTTGAGCAAGTCTTTTCTTTCCTTCAAATGTAAAAGGTTTTGTTACAACACCTATTGTTAAGATTCCTAGTTCTTTAGCTGTTGCTGCTACAACAGGGGCTGCACCAGTTCCTGTTCCACCACCCATTCCGTGCTGTAACAAAAACCATATCTGCACCTTTCAATATTTCTGCAATTTCAGCTTTACTTTCTTCAGCAGCTTGAGCACCTATATCAGGATTTGCTCCTGCTCCTAACCCTCTTGTAAGTTTTTCTCCTATTTGAATTTTTGATGAAGCCTTTGATGAACTTAGAGCTTGTCTGTCTGTGTTAACTGCAATAAATTCTACATTTTTTATTCCAGCTTCAATCATTCTATTAACAGCATTATTTCCAGCTCCACCTACTCCTATAACTTTTATTGTTGCAGTACCATCCATCATATAATTTAAATCATCAGTATCCATTATCATTTGGTACATCCTCCTTTTTAATTTTATCTATTTTTATTTATACCTAAATTTATGAATAGAAAAAATCTTTAATTTTTTCTAAAACTGTTTTTACAATATTTTTTTCTTTCTTTGTATCTATACTACTAGAAACTTTTTTTGCAAATGGTCTTGCTGATATATATCTTACTAAAGCATAACTGGTTCTGTAAGTTGATTTAACTGTTGTAACCAATCTTCCTGTTGACATTTTGACTGGAATATTTAAAATTATTTTTCCAGCTATGTCACTTTTATTTATATTAACAATTCCTTCGCCTGTCAATATTACATTGTTAATACTATTTTTCAATCCATAATTGTTTATATCTTTATTAACTAATGTAAACATTTCCTCTATTCTAGCTTCTATAATCTCAATTAAATCAGATGTTTTTATTGTTTTATTTTTTCCATCGAAATCTTTACATGTATTTAGTACTATGTTTGTATCATTTTCAATAAAAGATTTTAATGCTAATCCATATTGACGTTTTAATTTATCTGCTTCTTCAACAGAAATATTTAATACATATGCTATATCACTTGTAATATTATCTCCACCTAAATTTATAGAATTAGTATAAATAAATGAAGATCCATTAAACACACCAATATCCATATTTCCTGCACCTACATCTAAAAGCATAATATTGTCATTTAATTCATTACTATCTAACATAAGATTACGTTCAGCTAATGTAGTAGGAACTACACCATCTATATCAATACCAATTCTTCTAAATATTGCATTTAACTTTTTTGTATATTCTCTTTCTGCCAAAATTATTTGAGCTGTTAAAGTAAAATTAGAGCTATACTTTCCAACAGGATCATCAACAATTTTGCCATCCTCTAGAATAAACTTATCTGGAACAATATCAATTAACACTTTATCGTCTGGAATTTCTATATCTCTAACTTGAATAATTGCTGAAGCAACATCTTTTAAAGATATACCAGCGAGTTTATCTTTTGCATCTTTTACGATACTGTTTTGTACAATTGTTATATATTTACCTGGGATTGTTACATAAGCTGAATTTATTTTTAAATTTGATATTTCTTCTGCTTCTTTTATTGTTCTACTGATTGCATTTGAAATCTCTTCTTCATCAATAATTTGGCCTTTCTTAATTCCATTACATTTACTTGAAGTATTACATATTATCTCTATTTGACTAAAATTATTAACTCCACCAACAACTGTACTGACTTTAGAGGTACCAATATCTATACCAACAATTATATCCCCTATTGCCAAAGTTAACCCTCCATTTTTTTCAATTTTATCTTAAGCTTCTTTACATACGATAAGAATATTACATTTTTTTTAAATTGTCAATAGAATATTACTTTTTTCTGTAATATTTGTAATCTTTTTGTAATCTTTTTGTTGAAAATTCTTTACAAATATATAATATTTTTTTTATAATTGCAATACTTTTTGTCAAAAAAATTATTATTATATTTAATAAAATCAAATATATCTATATATAAAAAATGGATAACTTTTCTAGTATATTAAAATTAGGACGACTATAGTCGTCCATAATTAAAAACACATATTCTTTTATTCAAGAATTTTTGCAAAATTAAAATTATAAATTCCTTCATATTTTTTTATTTCTACACTATCAGATTTACTAATATTAACTTCATAATCATATCCTACATTTTTTTTTAAACTATCAATATAACTGCCTGGCATAGTTATAGCTCCATATAAAGCATCTCCACCAATAGCTTTTATATTGTAAGGGCTTTCTAAAACTTTTCCATCTAAAGTGACTTGATCACCATCATTTAAAATTTTAGAATATAAAGTAATCCTATTTTCATTAATTTCAATAGCTTCTGCACCTGCATTATTTAATGCATTAATTACTTGAAGTATATCACCACTTTTTATCTGCAAAATAATTCCTTTCCCTTTTACATTAGATAATCCCAAACAATTATTAATTTGTAGTAAATTTTCAGACCAATCCTTAGACATTTCATTAGACTCTGCTACTTCATTCCTTAATGATTCTAATTTTTCCTGTAACTTATCTAATTCATTATAGGATTTATCATATTCATTTGTCATTTCTAGTACTTCATCACGTAATTGATTTTCTGTATTTTCTTTTGCAACTACCGTTTTCTCATTTTTCATGCTTGATATTTGTATAGCAATTCCTAATGAAAGTAAAAAACACATAACACCAATTACAATTGAACTTTGAATATTTTTCATTTTAACACCTTCAAATATTTATTATTCTTCTATTTTTTTTCTTCATTATTTATATTGTTTTTTTTATTAAAAATTTTTTCTACATAATATCTTCTAATTACACCTAAATTTAAGAACATTCTATTAACAAATACAATTATTGCAGCTAAATAAATATCAACATTTAATTTTTCACCTAAATATGTTAATAACATTGATAAAATAGCATTTCCAAAAAAACCAGAAAGAAAGATTTTTAAATCGAAATTCTTTTTTATAATCGCTGAAATTCCTCCAAATACAGAATCCAATGCAGCTATTATAGCAATAGCCAAATAACTAGAATATGTATATGAAATTATTGGAGCATTAATACCAGCTATTGCTCCTAAAACGCAACCTAAAATAATTGAAATATATAACATATTTTCCTCCTATATTTTAATAATTATTAATCTTTTACTCTACCACTGTAGAATATTGCATTTCTATTTTACCATTATAAGCATTAATTGTGACATTATCTTGGATACTGTAATTTATATTTTTGCCATTTGCTTTAATTTCATCCACATATCCATTTTTTAATGTAATACCACTCTCTAAATATTTTTTATCTCCTATTGCTTTTATAATATATGGACCAGAAATTCTTTTTCCATTCATCATTATATATTTACTACTAATATCAACAATATCTGTTGTAGCAATAACTCTATTATCATTTATAGATATTGCTTCTGCACCTGCAAGTTTTAATTCATTAACCAAATTTATTAAATCATAACTTTCAATTTCTTTTGCAGTAGTATCTGACAATTCAATGATAATACCTTCTCCTACAACATTGGTAGTACCTAAATACATCTTAGCTTCATTTAATTCTTTTTCTAGAAGTTTAGTACTATCCTCTTCGTTTTCCATTTGATTTTCATATTCTGCAATTTTGTTTTGGGTTTCATCTAATTTTAGTTCTACATCATTATATTTATCTTTAATTTTAGATAACTCTTCTCTTAATTCTGTTTCACGCATAGTTTCTATTGCTGTTATATCAGTCTTCTCAACAGTTTTAAATTGTGTAAACATTACCATTGTAAATATAAAAGAAGTAAATCCAATAATAATTGCAAGTGATATTTTTCCCTTCATTATAAAACATTTTCCTTTCTATTCTATATTTTTTGCATAATTAAAACTATAAACTCCATTGTATTTTTTTATTTTTATTTTGTCCTTTTTTTCTATATCCACTTTAACTCCATCTTCTTCCATTATTTTTAAATAACTATCTGTAACTGTAACTGTACCATATAATTTTTCAGTAAGACCTATTGCTTCTATAACAAATGGTGAACCAATCTTTTTTCCATTAATCATAACTATATTTCCTGCACAAGTTATGGCTGTATTATTAACAATTCTTTCATCATTTATTGATATCGCTTCTGCTCCTCCAGACTTTAACATATTAACTATTTTATATAAATCGCCGTCATGTACCCAATTATCTCCATATGATGTTTTCGTATCTCCATCTTGAACTGTTATTACTATACCTTGTCCTTCAACATCATAATAGCCTAAAAGAGCATTTAATCTTTTAAGTTCTGATGGATAATCTATTTCTGTTTCATCTTTTTTTGCCAGTTCTTTTATTAAATTATCTAACTTATTATTTTCTTCTTCTAGAATATTATATGAATCATTATATTTATCTTGAAATCTTAAAATATTATCTCTAAGTTCTGCTTCCATATTAGTTTTAGCTACAAAAGCTTTACTACTTTCTACTGTTTTTATCTGAATATAAATTCCTATAGTTAAAAGGAAACACATAATACCTATAATTACATAAAAAAATTTTTTATTCAATTTATAACTCCTATATTATATTTTCTCTCTAAAATATACATTTTCTTCATTTAAATCAACATTAACAAAAATCTCTCCTTCTTTTCCTTTTTCCTGTTCTGTTATTGCTTTTACAAATAATATTCTAGTATTCAAATCAGAACAATCTCCTAAATAAGCAATCTTTTTTTCATTATCTAAATACAATGTATAATTTTGTGAATCTGTTATATCTATTTTTGATATTATTTCTAATATTCCATTACTATTTGCTATTTCTGAAATTCTATTTAATATTTCAAACTTTTTTAAATCTTCATCATTCAATTTTGATCCTACTTTAACCTCTGATAAGTCTGTACTTAATCCAATTATAATAGGTACATTTTTTGATTCATTGGAAATATTTAAAATATATCCCTGATTACTTATATATGCCCAACCATTTCCAATCTGTATCATATATTTTATTTTTCTTTCCACAACTTGTACATCTAAAATATTTGGTAATTTTCTTTTAACAGAAACATTTTCAATATAAGCATTTTGGCTTAAACAATTTTTTATATTTTTTTCACTTATACTAAATATATTTTTTTTATTTTCTAATTGCAATAAAGTTTTAATTTCATCTTCTGAAACTATATTATTTCCTTCTACCACTACTTCCTTTATATCAAAAAAACTAGATGATAGAATAAAGAAAATTGCAATAATTATTAAAAATAATAAAATACATTTTCTTATAAATCTATTTCTAAATATTTTACTTTTACCTAGTATTCTGGCTTTATTCTTTTTTTCTTTAGAGGTAGCTTTTTTGGCTACCTCTTTACTTTTTGGTTTTGTTTTTTTGAGTTTACTTTTAACCTTTTTTTCTTTTTTATTTTTTGGAATATTCACTCCTACTATTATTTCATCATTATTTTCATCCAAATTTAATCACCCATTTCTAAATTTATTTTAGCCCCAAGTTTTTGAAGTTTTAAATGAAAATCTGAATATCCTCTTTCAATATATTCTATTTTGGATATCCTACTTGTTCCTCTACTACCTAATGCTGCCAATACCAACGAAGCACCTCCTCTTAAATCTGTACATTCCAAAGTTGCTGAATGAAGTTTTTTTACTCCTTTTATAATAATTGTATTTCCTTCTTGATTTATTTTTGCTCCCATTCTAATAAGTTCTTGTATATATTTAAATCGATTTTCAAAAATTGTTTCAGTTATTATAGATGTACCTTTTACTGTGGTTAAAAAACTTGAAAATGTTTGTTGCATATCAGTAGGGAATCCTGGATATGGCATTGTTTTTATTTCTACTGAATTCATTTTATTTGGTACTTTCATATCTATTGTATTTTTTGTAATTATAAATTCTGCCCCTGATTCTTCTAACTTTGATATTATTGAATTTAAATGCTCTGGTATAACCTTATTTAATTTTATCCTACCTCTTGTAATTGCTGTAGCTAAAAGGAAAGTTCCTGCTTCTATTCTATCTGGCATTATGTTATAAGATACTTCTTTTAATTTTTTTACTCCTTGAATTTTAATTATATTACATCCCATTCCAGTAATTTTTGCGCCCATTCTATTTAACATATTAGATAAATCTACAATTTCAGGCTCCATTGCTGCATTTTTTATAATTACCTCTCCGTTCCGCAAAAATAGATGCAAGTATGATGTTTTCCGTTGCACCTACACTTGGAAAATCTAATACAATTTCATTGCCTATTATTTTATCACATTTACATATAATATATCCAGCTTTTTCTTCAATTTTTACTCCTAATTTTTTAAATGCTTTAAGATGAAGATCAATTGGTCTACTTCCTATATCACATCCACCAGGATAAGAGAACTCTACAACACCAAATCTAGATAATATACTTCCAGCCAAAACCACAGATGATCTGAGTTTTCTCATCAATTCATCTGGAATTCTTTTTTGTGTCATATTTCTAGAATCAATTTTTAATTTTTCTTTATCTTTTTTTACTTTACATCCTAAAAATCTTAAAATATCTATTGTTATTTTTACATCAGATATATTTGGAACATTGTATAATTTGGTAATTTTTCCATTTAATATACTTGCTGCTAAAATAGGTAAACTAGCATTTTTAGAACCAGATATATCCACTTCTCCATAAAGTTTTCTACCACCAGTTATAATATAACTTTTCATAATATGTACCAACTCCTTATATTTACATATTATGAAAGATTAACATAATTAGTGATTTTATTTAAACTACTAACTTATCAAATTTACTTTTAATATATTTTTCTAATTTGACCATAAATTCATTTGAAGTAATTTCACTTTTTGCCACCATTTCTAGTCCTTTTTCCCAACTAGCTGTAAGTTTGGGATTTAACATATCTGGCATGGATTTTAAAATAACATCATAAATAGCTTCTCCTTTTTTAGTAGGTGTAACTATATTAGATTTTGAATTTATTTCTATATATTTTATTCTTTCAAGTTTAGAAATTATTTCTCCTCTAGTTGCACTAGTACCAATACCAGCACCTTTAATTTGTTCTCTTAGTTCTTCATCTTCTATAAGTTTTCCCGCATTTTCCATAGCTAAAACTAGGTTATGAGCACTATATCTAGTAGGTGGTGTAGTTTCACCTTCTTTTATTTCATAATTATATACTTGTACTTTATCTCCTTTTTTTAATCTTGTTAATATTTCGATATTAGCATCATCTTTATTATCTTCTTTTGTTTTATTATTTTTTATTATTTCTAAATATCCAGGCTTTACACAAACCTTGCTACTAGCTGTAAATAGCTCTGTATCCACTCTAATAGATAACATAACTTTACTATATTCTGCAGGAGGATAAAAAATACTTATAAACCTTTTTACTATTAATTTATAAATTTCCTTTTTTAAATCACTTAATGCATTATAATTTTCTATACCTTGACCAGTGGGTATAATAGCATAATGATCTGTTATTTTACTATCATCTACATATTTAGTTTTTTCTAATTTATTGATAGGATATTTTTCATCTATCATTTTTTTTATATAAACTGAAATTTCTTGATCCTTAAAATTTTTATATAAGCCATTTAAATTTTTACCTATTTCTTTAGATATTGCTGTTGATAAAACTCTAGCATCTGTTCTAGGATATGTAACCATTTTCTTCTCATATAATTCTTGTATTATTTCAAGAGTTTCAGCTGGTTTTAATTTAAAAAATTTTCCAGCATCATTTTGAATTTCTGCTAAATTATATAGTAAAGGAGGATTTTCCTTTTGTTTAGATTTTTTTAGTTCTTCAACAATTGCCTCTTTTCCTTCTAAAGATATTATAAAATTTTTAGCATCAATTTCCTTTTTAAAACCTGTTTCATTATATAGTTTTGGAGATTCAAAAATAGTAGATTTATCATCTACCTTCCATTCTGTTTTAATTTCACCATTTTCACCAAATAATCCAACAATTTTATAATATTTGGTTTTTACAAAATTCTTTATTTCTCTTTCTCTTGAAACTATCATTCCTAAAACACAAGTCATGACTCTTCCAACTGCTATAGATACTTTTTCTTCATTTATATCCTTAGATATTCTTCTACCAAATATAATAGTTAGAAGCCTAGAAAAATTTATGCCTATTAAATAATCTTCTTTTGCTCTAAGATACGCAGAATCTGATAAACTATCATATTCTGATAAATCTTTTGCTTCTTTTATACCTCTTAAAATTTCTTCTTCAGTTTGAGAATCAATCCAAACTCTTTTCATTTTTATATTAGGATTTGGTTTTGCCATCATAAAAACAAGTCTTTGTATATATTCTCCTTCTCTTCCAGAGTCTCCTGCATTATATATTTCTTCCACATCTTCTCTATGCATTAAATTCTTAATAATTTCAAATTGTTTTTCTTGACTCCCACTTATAACTTCATATTTGTATTCATTTGGAATAAAAGGAAGTGTATCTAATCTCCAAAATTTTAAATTTTCATCATATACTTCTGGATAACTCATTGTAATCAAATGTCCATAGCACCATGTTATTATCCAACCATTTGATTCCATATAACCATTTTTATTTTTCAAATCTACTTTTAAATATTTTGCAAATTCTCTTGCAACTGACGGTTTCTCTGTTATTAATAATTTCATCTATTCACCCTTTTCTTTAATTAGGAAAATTATATATTATTTATATAAAAAATACAATAAATTCTAATCTAATTAATAAAAAAATGTGTGTAATTCATTTAGCATATAAAAAGACACTTCCAAGTTTAAAACTTTAGGAAGTGTCTTTACTTTATAAAATACTATTTTATTATTTATCTTTTCTATCTAAACTTCTAAATTTAATATATCCAAAAATACCAATAATTCCTACTAAAAGAATTGCTTTTACTATTGAATCATCTAAACCTGTATCTGGCATTTCCTCTTCTTCAGATTCATTTTCCTCAACATTTTCTTGATTAACATCATTTGATAAACTATTTGTATTTGTATTATTTCTGTTTGTATTATTATTTGTATTATTATTAATTATATTAGTTACATTTGTGTTTGTATTTGTATTTCTGTTAGAACTTGAATTTGTATTTGCATTTATTTTAATTGAGTTTGAATTAGATGGTGAACCTTCTCCAATTCCTATTTCTAGTGAAACCTCTGTAGTTGATGATGCTATTGAATTTTCACTGTTAGATGCAACTAAATCTTTTAATTCTATAGCGCCCTTTGAAACATTTACATCACTTTTAGCTTTCAAAGTCACTTGACAAATATCTTGTGATTCCTTTACAAAATTAGTTTTTAAAAAGCTTAATTTGCCAGTATTCGCAGTATACTTAACTGTCCAATCATTTAAACCTTCAAAGCTATCTGCTGTAACATCTTCGAATGCAGATGCATCATATTCAAAAACACCATTTATAGAATTAATACCATTATTTCCTACATTTATATTTGAAACTTTTATATTTACAGTAAACTCTTCTCCTGCTTCTATTGTAGTACTGCTTGGTTTCATTGAAGCTGAAAATGTATAATCAGCAGCATTAACATTTATTGTCAAAGCACTTAAAATCACAGTTGCAATTATAGCTATAACATAAAAATATTTTTTCATATCTTTCTCTCCCTATCCATATCTTATTATATTATATAGTATACTTAATATAAAATTCAAAATCAATAACTAATAATATAAAATTATATTACATTTTAATTACAGTTATAAATAATCATTTATAATCACATACCATATAAAAAAACGATATAAGTATTATAACATTTTTTTATTCATTTTTCAACAAAAACAATTTAAATTCACAAAAAAATCATTTTTTTCGTAAATAATTACTTATTTTTACAATTATATAACTTTTTTGTTACTATTTTCAGCATTTTATTTAACCTATTTTTAACACTTTTGAAATACTATTTTTTATAAATTATGATTATAATATTCTTATACAAATGAAAATGAGGAGTTTCAAATGAATTTAGATAAAGTTTTAAAAAATGAAGGTATTAAATTGGTTAGCAACTTAAAACCTAAAAAAATAGACTTCATTGCACATGAAATTTCATCAAAAATATGTGCATCACTACCTGAACATAATTTGAATAAATTACTTTTATATAATGAACTTTCTAAAGTTAACATGTTTCTTGCAGATTTTGTTACATCAGATGTCGGTGCAAAATATTATTATAAAAATAAATCAATATATTTTAATAGAAAATATTCTTCTAAAAAATTATTGGAATTATCTGTTCACGAAAGTATTCATTTTATACAAGAAAAAAGGAATCCAAATGGATCATTAAGCAGATTTGGATTATATAACCTTAATTTTATAAAATCCACAGGTCTAAACTTAAATGAAGCAGCGGTTCAACTTATGACTGTTTATATAAACCAGACCAAGCCAGATTATGTTAAATATTACGGTTTAAGCTTTTATACGCCTAGTCCAGATTATTACCCAATAGAGTGTGCTTTATTAAATCAAATTGTTTATTTTATTGGTACATATCCTCTATTTCATAGTACTTTGTATTCTGATGATGTATTTAAAAACACATTTATAACAAAAACTAACAAAAAAACATATTATTTTATAGAAAGTGCTTTTGATACTTTAGCAAATTATGAAGATAAATTATCAAAATTATTGTATTCATTAGCAAATAATACAGATGATAATATTTCAAAATTACTTAATACAAAAATTGAACAAACAAAAGAATCTATTTCTAATTTAGTATTAAATGTTCAAGAATTAATTCTGCAAGAATGTTTTAATTCAGAAATACATAATGCAAAATCTATTGAAACAATTAACGAAATTAGAAATAAATTGATAAATATAAAAAAATATTTAATTCAAAAAGAAAACTATAAATTTTATGATATTTTTTCATGTGAAATATTAGGAAAACTAGATGAAAAAGAAAAATTTATCAAAGAATATGGTATTGAATATTATTTTAAACAGAATAATAATTATTTGCCAATATTAGTTAATCAAAATTTTGGCATTAGCTTATTTAATAAATTATTATTAAAAACAAGAAAAATGTTTAGTATTCAAAAAAAGAAAAAAGAACATAGTATATAAAAACTAGTTCTTTTTTTTATATAAATAATAAACTCCAGATTTATTTATATATATCATTAGAATTTAAAAAAATATCTGCTTTTGCTTTAACTTCTTTTAAATCATTCCAAAAATCTATTTTTAAATTTTCATTTCTAAGAAGAGCGGCAGGATGAAATGTTGGCATATATAATATTCCTTTCTTTTCAATCCATTTTCCTCTAGCTTTTGTAATTCCATATTCTTCACCTAATATATTTTTAAGAGCTACATTTCCCAATAAAACTATTATTTTGGGCTTTATTAAAATAACTTGGTTTCTTAAATAATCCATGCAAGCAAAAGCTTCTTCTTTTTCAGGATTTCTATTATTTGGAGGCCTACATTTTACAATATTAGTTATATATACCTCTTCTCTTTTTATTCCTAATCCTAAAAAAGCTTGATTCATTAGTTTACCAGCTTTACCTACAAATGGCTCTCCTATACTATCTTCATCAGCTCCAGGTCCTTCGCCTATAAACATTATTCCATTATTAGGATTTCCTGTTCCAAATACCGTATTTTTCCTAGTATTACACAATTTACATTTTTTACAATTTTTTACAACTTGATTTATTTCTTCTAATGTTTCAAACATTTTTTCACATCCTATTTAAAAATTACAATATTATTATAGCCGTTCCTCTTTTAAAATTATTTCCTTCAGCTCTAGCAGAATGAACATCATTTTTTTCACAATAACTACAAATATCACAATCTATAATATTATTATCTTTTATTCCTAGTTCTTTAAATAATATTTTATTTATCATAATAGTATCAATATTATATTTTTGGATACCATTTTCTATTCTTCCTTTTTCTATAAATTTTTCCGTCATATTTGTATAACTAAAGATGTTTTCACATAAATCTTTAACATCATCTTCCACTTCAAAATGGCAACTTCTTATAGATGGAGAAATCATTATCCTAATATCCTCTGGCTTACATCCATAATTACTCATCATTTTAATAATAGTTATTTCTGATATTTTTTGAAAAGTACCTTTCCATCCAGAATGTACATTAGCAATAACTTTTTTTACAGGATCATAAAATAAAAATAAAATACAATCTGCGTTTTTTGTTGTTAATGCTATATTTTCTTTATTTGTTATTAAACCATCAACATCTAATAAATCATTTCTAACTTCATTAATGCATAATACATTTTTGGTATGTGTTTGAACAGGATAAACAATTCTACTTTTGTCTATATTTAAAGCTTCAGCTAAAACACTATAACTCTTGTCTTCTTCTTTAGCACCAAAACTAAAATCAAATCCATCTGATTTTAATGTATATGCATGATTAACTCCTAAATCTAATAAAGCCTTATATTGAATATATTTTAATCCCTTATATGATTTTATAATTATATTATCATTACCTAACATCATTATCTCCTTTTAATTTTTAATAAAATTGTAAATTACATAAGTTTCTTCCAAATAATTTTTATCTCTAAGATATAAAAAACCTTGGAACTCTATTACTTATAGTAGACAATATCTCATAATTTATAGTATCACATTTTTTTGCCAAATCTTCTAATTTTATATTTTCATTATCCCAAATTATAACATCATCACCAATATTACAATCATCAATTTCACTAACATCTACCATAAAACTATCCATACAAACTTTACCAATTATAGGTACTTTTTTATCTTTTATTAATACTTTAAATCCGTTGGAAAAATTTCTTCTAAAACCATCTGCATATCCAAGCGGAACTGTTGCAACTTTAGTTTTTTTATCAGTAATATAACTTCTATTATAACCTATACTAGTACCTTTATCTACTGTTTTTAAAAATGTAATCTTAGATTTAAGCTTAGCTACTGGCTTTAAATCAATTTTTTCTAAAGTATTATTTGATGCAGGATATCCATAAATAATAATTCCTGGTCTAACTAAATTAAAATAAGAATTTGGATAATTTAATATAGCATTTGAAGCAGCACTATGAATATATTTAATATCTCCTAAAATTTCTTTAGCTTTATTTACTGCATAATTGAAAGATGCTAATTGATTTTTAGTATATTCATCATCTGAATCTGCTGAAGATAAATGAGTATAAATTCCTTCTACTTTTATGTTTGCGTTTAGTTTTTTTATATATTCTTCTACTCTATTGGGATGTATTCCAGTTCTTCCCATGCCTGTTCCAATTTCAATATGAATTTTTACAATATCATCTACATTTCCTAACTTTTTAGCAAAAGAATCTGAACTTATTCCTACCACTAAATCATTATCTACAATTTTTTCTATTTCTGATTCAAAAGGTTGATTTAGTATAAATATTTCTTTTTCGTATCCATTTTTTCTTAAAAACACACCTTCATCTACAGTAGCAACTGCAACAATATTAAAATTATTTAATATATCTAACCTGGTATTTATGTATGTTCCATAACCATTTGCTTTTATAACAGGCATGATATCAACATTTTCTCCTATAATATTTTTTATTTGTTCTATATTATAAAGAAAGTTCTTTAAATTGATTTCTAGAACTGTAGGTCTAGTTATATCCATCTTATTCCTCCTCTCTAATATTTTCCAATATATCTTGTTTATTATCATTATAAATATACCTATATTCATTGTCTTTCATACCTGGAGTAAAACAACAAATATTTTTATAATTGCAAAATTCACATGGAGTTTTCTTTTTATAATAATATGGCTTAATATCAATATTACCTGCTAATATATCTCCTGATATTTGTTTAATAATCTTTCTAACCTTTTTCTGTAAATTAGTAAAATCATCTTTTTTTAATACACTTGATTTAGATTCAATAATTGAGCCTTCCTTTTTTGAAATTGAAACTGGAACAATATCAGAAGAACCAGACTCTAAATGAGTATCCATCATCTTAACTATATCAACATCTGCTAATATCATACCTTGCATTTTAAAATTCTTCTTTATTTCATTTTTAATTTCTTCATCTGATAAATTTTTATCAGATTTTACTATATTATCAATAAGACTCATATATAAAACACCACTTGGTTCAAAATTCGACTGTGAACATATATCATCTAAATATGTAATAAGTTGAATCTGTAAACCTGTAATAACTTTATTAAGATCTAAACTTTTTATACTAGACTTATAATCTATAATTCTTACATATTCCTTATCATTTAATTTTCCTACATCCACTCTATCAATTTTTCCTGTAAGTTCTACTTGTAATCCGTCTTCTAATTCCATCTTTATTGGTTTATAATTACTATTTTTTGAAAACTCTATTTCATTTCCAAGTATTTCAAATTTACTATTTTTTAAAGTATAAACAATATATTTAATAGAAGATAAAACCACTTTTTTTAACCTTCTACTTAATATTTTAAATTTAGAAGTACTAGAAAAAATATAATATTTTGATGTTTCTAATAATTCATCAATTATTTTATTAACAATATTTTCTAATTGGATATCTTCTATTTTTTTTACATCAATACAATTATCCTGTAAAGTGCAAAAAAATTCATCAATAACTTCATGCATAAAATTTCCAGTTTCTAAAGGTCTTATTTGTAATTCTCTTTTTTCTTGAAGTTTTAATCCATATTTTATATGAAAAGAAAAAGGACAACATTGATATTGTTCTAATTTTGATATACTAGTTTGAAGAGTCTTTCCATATAATTTTATTATATTTCTTTTACTAATATTTTGTGATTTATTAGTATAATCTATTCCACTTATAGCTTTATTAAATTTCTCTTTATCATTTATAATATAATAACTTATTAAATTCTTTAATTCATTAGAAATTTCTTCTCCATCTAGATAATCTTTATATGCATTTAAAGCAATTTCAAAAGTTGAATCATAATTTGTTATAAAAGCATTTTCAAAAGTTTCTTCTTGGATATTAAATAATCTTGTTATTTTTTTTATTAAAATAGAAGGTCTTATTCCAATTCCTGATTTATCTTGAAGTGAATATGATATATATAACCTTTCACTTGGTAATGTCAAAGTTCTATATATATTAAATTGTTCTTCAAACATATTATCTTTAGAATCTTTTGCAAGTTCTAATCCCAAATCATTTAAAATTTTTCTATCATCATCATTAAAATATCCTTCTTCTTTATTATTTGAAGGAATTTTACTATCATTTACTCCAATCATAAATTCTATTTTTACATCTGTATTTCTAGATCTACTAATATCTCCAAAAATTACACCATCTTGCATTGCTGGAATTTTTCCAAGTTCACTAGAATTTAAGCCTACTTGTAAAAGGTTTTTATATTTTTCAAATGTAATTTTTTCTTTTCCAAAAAGTAGTACAATCTCATCAAATAATTGTACTACTAATTTATAACTTGTATTATACTCATTTACTATATCAATATCATTAATTTGTTTTATTTTCTTATCTAGATTTTCATTTATATTGTTTAAAATCAAAAATTCATATAAACTTTTTGTTATTTCATAAACAGTCTTATTTTTTGAAACCTTTTCTTTAAAATTTAATAAAGGATTTATAATTTTCTCCCTTAAATTTTCAAAATTTATTTGTTTATCATTTTGTGGTTCGTATTCAAATTTATTAAACCACTTTTTACTTCTTATTCCCCATTTTAAACAATAATTTTCAAATTCACATATATCTATATTGTCTATATCTAAAAGTCCTATTTTTGTATAATACATTACAGAATCTAAAGACCAATTGGTAGCAAAAATGTCAATTAAAGATATTATAAATTTAACTAATATATTTTGATTTAAATCTTTTTTGTCATCAATAAAAATTGGAATTTTGTATTTAGCAAAAATATTTTTTATATCATCTTTATAATCATCAACAGAACTAGAAATAACAATAAAATCTTTATATCGATAATCTCCATTTCTCACTAAATCATAAATTTTTTTTGCAACATTTTCAACTTCAATATAAGGATTGTCCGATTTAACTAATTTTATATTTTCAACTTTACCCAAATATTTTTTTAATTTATTTTTAGATAATGATTCTTCTAAAAATTTTAAATCATCATATTTTGCTCTATAGTTAGTATCTAAATATATATTATTTACTTGAATATTATTATTACTTGCAATTTTTGCAAGTTTGTTAGCAAATTTTTTATTAAAATAAAATATATCACTTTCTTTTTCAGTAATAATTAATGAATCAGTTGGAATGGAAACCATTATTTTTGTAGCCTGTTTCATTAAACATTCAAAAATTTTATATTCTTGATTAGTAAAGCCTAAAAAATCATCAAAATAAATTATTGAATCTTCAAATAAATCTACTTTATCTAAAGATTCATATAACAAAGTTAGTTCATCATTTTCATCAATAAAATTTTCTTCAATCTTTTGCTGATATTTTGAATATATTTTCTTTACATCTTCTAATTTTAATTTCGTATATTCTTCTTTAATATTAATATTTGAAAGTGTATCTAAAAAAATATTATGTTTTTTGAATTCTGTTATTATATTAGAAACCATTTCTATATTGTTATCTGAATTTCCTAAGAATTTTAAATTTGCTTTTTCTTTTGATAAAATATTATATATTATCATTTTTTTACCAACAGAACTTAAAAATTTTCTATCTTTAACTCCAATATCATTTATAACTCTTGTAGCCATTCTACTTAATGTTAAAACCTCTACATTCATGAGAGTATCGACTTTCAGCTCTTTAAATAATTTTTGTTCTGCAGATAAATTACTTTGTTCAGGAACAACAAGGTATACCTTTTTATTAAGATATTCTTTTTTTATATTTTCATATATATATTTGCTCTTTCCGCTCCCACTCTTTCCATACACAATATAAAATTCCATATTATACCTTCTATTATTCGTAATCTTCTTTATTTAATGTAGGATAACTAAAGTTTGCTCCATCAACAATTTCACCATCTTCATGATGATCTAAAAATAAAGTATTTGAACCTTTTAAATAATACTTATATTTTGATTCTTCAGATAATTTTCCTCCACCTACTACAATAGGATCATCCCATGTACAATCTATAGAATACCACTTATCATCTATTTTTACATAATCCCATGCATGATTTTCAATCTGACCATTAGAATTCTCAGCCATTCCACAAATTACAACACATGGTATATCAAATTCATCCATTATTGCTTTAAAAGCTTTTGCATATCCCTCACACACAGTTAAATTATTAACAAATCCGCCATAAACATTATAAATACAACTATTTGAAAATGTAGAATCATATTCAAAATTATCTAATAAATAATCATGAACGTATTTTATCTTATCTAAATCATTACCACTTGCTTTGCTTACTATATCTTTTTCAATAGAATTTACTTTTTTTATTGCAGATTTTACAGTTTCTTTTGTGAAACCATCATTTAAATAACTATCACCATCATTTACCCCTATAGATACTTCATATGTAGTTCCAGTAAATGGATATGAAGTAGATTTAGTTAATAAATACATTTTAGTTATGTCTAAATAAAATATATTAGGATTATCTAACAAAATTGCATTTACAGCTGATTGAAAATAATCATTTAAAATGTCTTCTCCTCCATTTGAATTTAATAAATCATTAAAACTTTTCCCAAATTCTAAAGTAAAATCACCTGATTTCATATTATCCAAATTATTTATAATCTGTTCATAAATCATTTTAGCAGAATCATCTAATTGATAATAATAATACCTATTATAATCATCTATTTCTTCTTCATCTATTTTACCATCTGAATTTATTACATTCGTTACTTGAAGTGAATTATATCCTTCTTTTTTAGTTTTTTTAATAACTTTTTTTATGTTATCTCCTTCAGTAGATTCTCCTTGATAAACTGTTTCTACAGAAGAATCTAAAAATCTAGTTAAACTATACTCTTTAGGAACATCTATTATTTCAAAAATATCTAAGCAAAACAAAACTGCTACTCCCAATATTAATAAAGCTATAACTAATAAAATAATAGATACAAATCCATTTTGATTCTTTAAATTGTTCATAATAAAATTCCTTTCCAAAACAATATTATTGTTCTCTTTTCCAATAAAACAAATATTGTTGAGCTAATCCTTCGATTCCTAAAAACTTTTCTTTTGCAATTTTTCTTATTTGTTTTTTATTTACTTTTGTTTCATCTTCATCATGAATATACAATTCATTCATAACTCTTCTAACCCAAACATCAACTGGAAAAACATCAAATTTATTAAATCCAAATAGTAAAATACAATCTGCCACTTTTTCTCCAACTCCATCTAGTTTTAAAAGCTCTTCTCTTATGCTGTTTGTGTCTTGATATAATAATTTATCTATATCAAAATCTTTATTAAGTACCAACTGTGTAGTTTTATATACTCTTTTATCTCTAAAACCTAATCCCAATGCTCTTAAATCAGAAACAGTTGCTTTTGACAATTCCTCTGGTGTAGGAAACAAATAATAATCCTTTTCTTGAAATTCTATTTTTTTACCATAATTTTTTGAAATATTTTCAATAATTTTTTTAATTCTTGGAATATTATTATTTGCAGAAATTATAAAAGAAATAATACATTCCCAAATATCTTGTTTTAAGATTCTAATTCCACTTCCATATTCAACACTGATTTTCATGTGCTCATCAATTTTTGAAAGATTTTCTTTTATGTTTTCATAATTTCTGTCTAAATCAAAATATTCTCTAATAATATTCTCTAATTTTTCATCATTATTAGATAAAAAAACAAAATTATCATCACTTTTTTTTACATTTACAACCCTGTCCTTTATAACACCAGTATATGACCCATCTTCTTGTTTATTCCATCTAAAACATTGTCCACATTCAAATATATCTTTAAGATTAAACGACTTATTATTTTTCAAAATGAATTGTTTCATATATTGCCTCATTACATAATTTTTTTCAAAAAAATTATAACATATACTAATATTAATTGCTATATAAAAAATTAACAAATTTATATAAATTTCATTATTTATTATTTATTATATCTCTTATAATTTCTCCAGCAATCATTAATCCAGCTACAGATGGAACAAATGATATACTCCCTGGTACTTGATTTCTAATACTACACTTTCTTTTTGTACCAGGTGGACAAATACAATTAGTTTTACAACTAGATTCTTGAGTATCTTGTGGCGAAATTGGAATTTCTTTAGAATAAATTACCTTTAATTTATTTATTCCTCTTGCTCTTAATTCTTTTCTCATAACTTTTGCAAGAGGGCATATAGAAGTTTTATAAATATCTGTTATTTCAAATTTTGATGGATCTAGCTTATTTCCTGTTCCCATGCAAGAAATTATTGGTATATTTAACTTTTCAGCTCTTAAGACTAAATCTATTTTTGAAGTAACTGTATCAATTGCATCTACTATATAATTTATCGAATTATCTAATATTCCTTCAGTTTTGGGATTAAAAAATTCTTTATATATTTCCACTTTAGAATTTGGATTTATATCTAATATTCTTTCTTTTGCTATTTCTGCTTTATACTTTCCAATTGTACTTCTGGTGGCAAATAATTGTCTATTTAAATTTGTTAAACATATTTTATCATCATCTACTAAAACAAAGTTTTCAATTCCTGCTCTTACCAATCCCTCTACAACAAAAGAACCCACACCACCAAGGCCAAATATCGCCACCTTTGAATTATTTAATTTTTTTATTGATTCTTTACCTATAACTAATTCAGTTCTCGAAAATTGATTTAACATAATTAAACTCCTTATTAAGATGTTATTATAGCATTAATACTAGTAATTTACAATAGAACAAAATCGAGCATTTTTAATATTTCTCTTTGGCTTTCCGTGAATTTGTTCGCCGCGCGAGATTTTCAGTTATGAAAATCTCTGTGCATCTTTGCGCGTAGCGCTTTTATATAATAGGAAAGGATTACTTTGGTACCATATAAGTATAGATAATCATTTATTGATTTCTATACTTTTTTCTTTTATTATATAGTTGATTGGGA
>CANRKJ010000032.1 GCA_947631185.1 uncultured Clostridia bacterium
AAAAATATATTATTTTAAAAATTTTATTAATTAAATAATGCTTGTTTTTCAACAGCCTCTCATTGGGCGCCCGCAAATTGGTATAATCTTTATTGTTTATATCATTTGTAGGGGCGCTCATTGGACACCCGCAAATTGGTATATTTTTTATTATTTGTATCATTTGTATGGGCGCTCATTGGGCGCCCGCAAATTGGTATAATCTTTATTGTTTATATCATTTGTAGGGCGTTAATTGGACACCCGCAAATTGGTATATTTTTTATTATTTGTATCATTTGTAGGTGCGTTCATTGGACACCCGCAAATTGGTATATTTTTTATTGTTTATATCATTTGTAGGGGCGCTCATTGGGCGCCCGCAAATTGGTATATTTTTTATTATTTGTATCATTTGTAGGTGCGTTCATTGGACACCCGCAAATTGAGAATCCAAATTGTTAGACAAGAAGTTTAACAACTTGGGTTCTTTTCAATTTGAAGTCTAATCTTTATTTTTCTACAAAAAAATGATAAAATTTTCAAAAATATGTAACAATTTCAAAAAAAATATCCCTTATTATATGAAAGGAGGCATATTAGTTATGCAGGATATAGAAAAAATATATAAAGAATATTCTACAACAGTTTATAAATATTTATTCTGCTTAACGCAAAATAAGGAGTTTTCAGAAGATTTAACACAAGAAACATTTGCTGTAGCAGTTGAAGACATAAAAAAATTTAGAGGAGAATGTAAATTATCAGTTTGGCTATGTCAAATAGCAAAACATATATGGTACAAAGAGTTAAAGAAAAAGAAGAAAAATGCTAATGTGTCTTTTGAAGAAATCAAAGAAGATGTTTTATATGATGAAACACTTGAAGAAAAAATTTGTGCAAAAGAAAAAAAGTTAAATTTTTTTAAAAGTATGCAAAAACTAGATGAAAAATCCAGAGAAGTAATGTATTTGCGAATGGTAGGCAATTTGAGTTACGAAGAAATAGGCGAAATATTAGGAAAAACATCTAATTGGTCAAGAGTAACATTTTATAGGGCAAAACAAAAAATAAGGGAGGAAAGTAAAAATGAAAAATAAAAAAGAATGTGAAATTGTGCAAGATTTATTAGTTAATTATTCTGATGGAATATTAAATCCAGAATCAAAAAAAATAGTTGAAAAACATTTATCTGAATGTGAAGAATGTAGAGAAGAATTAAAACTTATTCAAGAAGATATAAAAAAGAACTATAAAGAGCAAATAGAATTAGACTATTTAAAAAAGATTAGAATAAAAACTAAAATAAAATCTATATTAATAGCATTAGCAATAATAGGCTTAATTTCCATTATCATATTTTTAAATAATTTCATAAAAATAAATAGCACTATCAGTAAAGCTAACGAATCATTGAAATCAAACAATTTTTATAAAGAAAAAACTGAAATATTAGGTGATAACCACACAGCAGTTTCAAAAGAATATTACAAAGATGGTAAATATAAATATGTATGGGAAGTATATTCAGATGATGGCATAGAAACAAGTATTATAGAATACGCAAGTGTCAATTCAGACCAAAGGATATATATATATGAAACAGAAAAAAAAGCAATAATTGAAAAAGGCAATATTTCAGAATTAAAAAATAATGTTAAAAGTATGAAATATGTTCCGTTTGTTATCGAAAGAAATAATTTATTTTCGAAGATAGGAACAACGTTTGTATATTCAATAGATACAGATAATTATGCTATTGGAAAGAAATGCTATATATTACATAATAGATCAGAGAAAGATAAATGGGAAATATGGCTAGATATAGAAACAGGATTACCAATAAAAGAAATTAATAGAGATGGTGGAAAAACATTTTTTGTAGGTACTAATGTCGTTAAATCTGTTAATGATGTTATATGTGAATATAAATATGAATTTGATAAAGTAACAGATGAAGATGTAAAAATTCCTGATTTATCTAATTATACAGTAGAAAATAAAACATTAAATATGGAAGATATGGTACAAGAGTAAGAAAAAGTATAAAGATTAGATATAAAAGTCTAATCTTTTTTATATAATAGGAAAGTTTTACTTTCCTATTATATAAAAAAATAACATTGCACAGAAAATTTACTTTGTAAATTTTCGCGTCAACAAATCTTTACGCTTCTTTGAGACCTTGAATTTAGATAGAAAATTTTAAGATGTAGAGAAAAGGTCTCACGAAGCGATATTTGTTCTATTATAGGAAAGTTCTCCGAACTTCCTATAACAGAAAGCATTCCACAGAAAAATTGCTATACAATTTTTCGCGGACGAACAAAGACGCGGACTTTAAATAGATAAAAATTAAAAAGATTAGTTTGAAAAATAACTAATCTTTTTAATTTTGTGTTATAATATAAAAAATAAAATCAGAGTGATAAATTATAATTTGTAATATAAAAATATATTTGAAAACTATTGAGAAAAATGTAGGGGCGTTCATCGGACGCCCGCAAAATTCACATTCGTGTTTATAACGAAATATGTGTAAAGGCGCTCATTGGGCGCCCGAGAAATTAAATTTTGAATATATTAAATGTAAGATAAATAGAAATTTGAAAGTGAGGTAAGCATATGACAGAATGGGAAAAGGGTCAAAAAGGTTATTTGTATGATGCTAATTATGATAAAAATATTGTAGAATTAAGAACAAAATGTGCAGATTTATGCTATGAATTTAATAATACTAAGCCTTCTGACATTAATTTGCAAAAAGATTTATTACATAGAATATTAGGAAAAATTAAAGGAGAAATTGTTATTACAGCTCCATTTTATTGTGACTATGGATTTAATATAGAGGTAGGTGAAAATTTTTATACAAACCATAATTGTACAATTTTAGATGCAGCTAAAGTTACATTTGGGAAAAATGTTTTTATTGGACCAAATTGTGTAATAACTACAGCTGGACATCCTTTAGATAAAGAACAAAGAGGAAAAGGGTTAGAATTTGCATATCCTATAACAATTAACGATAATGTTTGGATTGGGGCAAATGTTACTATTTTGCCAGGAATAACGATAGGAGATGGAACTGTTATTGGTGCAGGAAGTGTAGTTACAAAAGATATTCCAAGTGGAGTAATAGCTGTAGGTAATCCATGTAAAGTAATTCGCAAAATTACTGATGATGATAAAAATAAATATAAAAAATTTAAAGATTAAAAACAATTATATCAGTATAACAAATTGTTATGTCAAATAAAAGTCGAATTATTTGAATTTTTATTTATGTTATGATATATTATATAAATAAATATGTTATATAGGGGAGATAATATGAATAAACTTATTTTAATAACTATTGCTGTATTATTAGTTGTTGCTGTTGCAGGGTCTGTTTACTATTTTGGTTTTTACAATTCAGAAGAAACAACATCATATGTAATACCTAAAGTTTTAGAGCCTTATATTAGAATTAAAAAAAATGAAGAAATGTCATCACAGAATTTAACTTTAAACAGTCAAAATAAAGAGTGGTATTATTACTTTGATATATATAATTATGATGATTCTATTGATGAATATAATGAGCTTGAAATTATACCTTATGTAAAAATCGGAATAAATCAAGATGACGGAAGTACTACTGTACCAAGTTATATTAATATCAATTTATATTATTTAAAAGATTTAAGTTTAGGAATGGAAGAGAGCAATATTGAAGAGATTACTACTAAAGGAGAAGCTAATACTAATTTTCAAGATTATTTTGAATGTAAAAAGTTGCCGAAATACAATAAAGATGAAGAAAATCAAAATATAGCTCATTATGTTGCGAAAATTTCACTTAATACTGAAAATGAAGATTATACAAATTTATCGTATAATATTAGTCAAAAACTTGAAATAATATTAGGGTATAAAAAATAAAATTTTTTAAATAGTAAATTGAAAAATTATATTATTAGAGGTAGAAAAATGTCAAAAGAGTTAATGAAAGTAAAAGAAGATGGTGTAAAATCAAAATTATTTGACTTTGCTATAATATTTATTTGTATAATTATTGGTATTGGAATAATTTTTATTAGTTTTTATATTTCTTATAATAAAATAATAAAGGATGAAGAAAATCAAAATGAATATATAGCTCAGGATAAAGAACAAAATTCAGAAGAACAAGTAGAGCAAAATGATGATGAACAAGTAGATGAAGAAAATGAAAAACAAGTAGAAGAAGATGAAATAGTAGCTCCATCTAATGATATAAAAGAATCACAGGAAAATAATTTAGAGTCTGAAGAGACAATAAACGAAAAACTTCCTCTATGGACAGATACAGCTATACAAGATATAAAAAATATTTATAGTTCAGATGAAAAACAAGTATATTTAACTTTTGATGATGGACCATCAAAAGAGGTTACACCTCAAATATTAGATATCCTTAAAGTTGAAGATGTACCAGCCACATTTTTTGTACTAGGAAAATGTGTTGATAGTAATCCTGATCTTGTAAAACAAGAATATGAATCTGGACATTTTATTGCAAACCATGGATATACTCATACTTATTCTCAAATTTACGCATCAATAGATAATGTCATAAATGAATATAATCAAACTAATGAATCTATAAAAAGAGCAATAAATAATGAAAATTATGATTGCCATTTATTTAGATTCCCAGGCGGATCTAGTGGTGGCCCATATGATTCTTTAAAATCACAGGCAAAGCAATATCTTGCTGAAAATCAAATTGCAAGTACAAATTGGAATTGTTTGACTAGTGATGCTGCAGGAAATTATACTGTTGATAGTCAATATCAAGGTGCATTAGAAACACAAGGAAATAAAACTAGTTTAATAATTTTAATGCATGATGCAGCTGATAAAAAAGCTACTCCAGAAACATTAAAATTGTTAATAAAACATTATAAAGAAGAAGGTTATACTTTTAAAAATTTCTATAGTATTTTTTCTCAAAAGGAAGAAGAACCCACAATGTAGAAAAATAACAAATAATAGAGATTCCATTTATAAGGTATAATTTTTAATAAAACTATTGACAATACGAGCGAAAATATGTTAATATATTTTTGTTCGATAGATGCGGATGTGGCGAAACTGGCAGACGCGCTAGACTTAGGATCTAGTGTCTTTGACGTGGGGGTTCAAGTCCTCTCATCCGCACCATTTAAAGTAGATTGAAAAATCTGCTTTTTCTTTTGTCTGTAAGGTTTGTAAAGTTGCTTTACATAAGACTTACAGAATTTGAGCATTTTTTACAAAATCTCTCAAACCATATTGAAATACGCATTTGTAACCACTCAACACTTTTCAACATTTTTCATTTTTATAAACTTTACCGGACTTTTACCGGACTAAATGATAAGCTTAAAGTCGCATAATATCAATAATTTTTATTATTAGGTTAAAAACATTACCGGATTTAAAACTAAATAAGTATAAATTTATATATCTAATTGTATAAAAGAGAATCTATTCTCTAACACACTAGAGAAACAAAGTTTCTCTGTGTGCATATTTTGAAATAAATTTCAAAATATGAGTCTTATAAAAAACTATTCAAAATTAGTTAATAAATAAAAATATTTTTTTCTTAATAATCTTTTTTATAATTTTTCAAAATTATTTAATACCATTTATTTTAATGTATCAATAAATAGTACTATATAATTTTGAAAAATTTTGTATGTTCTCTTGTATTTTGAAAAATTATGTTGTATATTAGTTTGCATAGGAAATGAGAATAAGCAGATGTGGTTTGCCACTTTTAATCCGTAACTTTATGTTGCGAGTGAGGAGGTGGTGCTATGATAGAAGCTGGTATGTTTGCAATAATTTACTTACTTTTGATTGGCTTAATTGTTGAAACTATTATAGTGTTTGCCTTAATTATACTGGTTATAATTTTAAGCAAATAAACAATAAAAAAACACATCTGTAACTTGTCCGTTCGATGTGTTTTTACATATTAACTGGCAAACCACGTCTTGTGGTTTCTCCATTTCCTATTTTTATTTTACTATGAATTTTTAATAAAGTCAATAGATTACAATGTTCCTTCTGCTTTTTTCTTTTCTATTATTTGTTTAAGTAATATTACATTTTTATATTTTTCTTGGCTTAAATTTGATTCTAGTAAGTATTTAGATAATTTTGTATGTTCTGCAATAGTTAATGCTTCAAGAACTTTTGTATCTTTTCTTGATTTTGGTTTTAAAACTTTTCTAAAAGGATTTTCTAAAATATATTTTTCATCTATTGCTAATTCAAAACCTTGTTTTACACATTCCCAAACTTTTTTGATAGTAGAGTCAGTATATCTATTTATTAGAGAATTAAAATAGTTTTGTAAATCTCTTGCTGTTATAGTTGTAATATCCATATTTCCAATATCGCTATTTTCAATTTCTTTTATAACAAACTCAAGTCTTGAATAATGACTTTCAGAAATAAGATTTGCAGCAAATTTATCCTCACGAATTTGTTTTAATAATGTAATCAAAGGCATACCATTTTCTTTTATGAAATTATCATTGTGAAAGTCATACATAATACTTGTTAATTTTTGAGAAACAATATCTCTATTTTTTCCATAAATGGACTTTTTGGTTGATTTATTATTTTCAACTATATAATATTCAGCAACCCATAACTTTTTATTATGATTATAATATATAGTTCCGTTTCCTTTTACTTTTTTCATTTACACTCCTTAACAAATAACTTACTCTCATTATAGCAAAAAAG
This sequence comes from uncultured Clostridia bacterium, assembly GCA_947631185.1. Taxonomy (GTDB): domain Bacteria; phylum Bacillota; class Clostridia; order TANB77; family CAG-508; genus Scatovivens. The sequence goes on from CANRKJ010000032.1 coordinate 6,751, forward strand.
AGAGTAAGTGTCGAATTACATTATATAATTATTTAAGATTATTCAAGATTATTTGTTACTTTTTGTCCAGTAAAGTATTACCGGACTTGTACCGGATAAAATCCATAAAAGTATTGATATTACTACAGCACTTAATGTCTACCGCACCAACGATGTATTTGTTCAAACCAATAGAACAGACTAATACCATTCTGAAAAAGGATGGTATTTTTTTAGTTTTATTTTCAGTATGTACTACGTCATCTCCCCTATGAGTTTTGTACCATTGGTCAAAAATCATATGGCGTTAGGACTTGTGTCAACGATATTCTTTCTCCCTCATAAGAGGGAGTTTTAATTTTTATACTTTAGAATATTACAATTTATCTTTATAATTAGCATAAATAATATGTGGGAAAAATAAAATTTATTTTGAGAAGATTTTTTATAATGTGATAATTTTGGCGTAAAAGTATTTGAATTTTTCTTTTAAAAATATTGTTTTTAGTGAGATTGAATGGTATACTTTTTACAAAGTTATAGTAATAAATTTTACAAAAGACAAATGCTCAAAAAGATTGAGAGGTGTAATAAAAATAATCATGGAAGAATTAACTAAAAAAGCTTTTTCCGAAGTAAATGAAATCATAAACCATCTTGATAAAAAAAATCAAAATAAGATACCACAATCAGTAAGGGATTTTATTAAAAATAATAAGGATGAAACATATATTATGAATATTAATTTTGAAAAATCTTTAGTAAGTCAAAATCTTTTAGATCAAACTAATATTATTCTATCTATTTTGTACAGAGAATACATACGCGATAAAGATAAGAAAGTCGAATTAAAACAACAAGGTGAAAAGAATTTAGCAAATTATAAATTTTTGTGGTCTAAGAATAATGAAAATAAACAAACAATGGAAAGTACGGGAGTAAATAATGAATCAAATTTACCAATTAAAGCTGATAATAATCCCTGGTACAAAAGATTATATAATCTTATAAAATCTTTATTTAAAAAGAAAAAATAGGTTAAGGAGTTACAAATGAACATAAAATTAAATCAGATTTTTCAAGAAATATTATTTATTAAAAAAGAATATGTTGAAAAGATAAAAATAATTAAATCTGAAAAAGAAAAAGAAAAAATTTTAAAAAACGGTAATGTCGAATATATAAAGCAATGTATTGAAGATAGAGAAAAATTTAAATTAGAGGATTATGATGTAATTGAGTTGATATTAAGTATAAATGATCCAGAGTATACAAAAAAGTTTATAAATGATTTTCAAACATACAATTTTTCTAACTATTTAATTAATGATTTAATTTTAAGTATTGGTGATCCAGAGTATACAAAACAATGCATAAAAAACGGTAAAAAACTACATATAGATTCTACGTCATTGAGTGATTTAATACAAGAAATTGCGGATAAAGATTATATTAAAAAAAGTATTATTAATGCAAAAGAATTAGGTCTGGATTCTTTTGATATTGTGATGCTTATAACAGATATAAATGAATATGAATTTACAAAACAGTGCCTTTTTAATAAAGATGCCATTGGAATCGACAATTATGATATATCAAACGTATTTAGCACAATGACAGCAGATCAAGTTGAAGAAATATTGAGAAGTGAAGAGATTTCTTTAGATTCATTTACTATAATGGATGTAATTAGAGATAGAAAAGAAGCGGAGTTATTTAACAAAATACTAGAAAACCCAAGTAGATATGGAATAAGTCGCGAAGATATGATTTATTTACATTTCCCTGAAGAAACTTTAAAAGGTATTATTAAAGATCCATTAAAATATAATATAAGTTTTGCTGATTTATCGATTTATATAGAAGAAGGAATGCAAGAATATACTAAAGAATTAATATATAGTGATGAGATAGATAGCAGTTTAAAAGCCACTCTTTTAATGGCAATCATGGATGATGATTTTATAATTCATTGTATTGAGAATAATGAAAAAATAGGACTTAAGTCATATGAAATTGTTGATATAGTTGAAATGAAAAATCTTAACGCAGATGTAGTAAAGAAATTTGTTGATGATAAAGAAAAAATTGGCTTAGATAATAAAGCAATTATTCAATTAATTAATGATACCCAGGATGAAAAATATATTAAGAAATGTATTCAAAACAAGGATAAATTTGGTTTTTCTGATATAGAAGTATTAGATTTATTTAGAGATGATAATGATAAAATTGAGTACTTAAAAGAGAAAAATAGCAAAGAATTAATGCAAGAATATAGAAAAAAAGCTGATATCGATTTTATATATAATAATCGAGAAGTATTTTTTCAAATTGAAGGAATTAATGATTTTCAAAAACAAGTCTTGTTAGATATGTACGAAAAAAATAATGATGTAATAAGAGTAGATTTCAGATTATGTGATGAAAGAATTGTTAATGTATTAGGGAAAGATAAAGTTAATCAATTAGCATGTTACCCTGCTGTTGCAGATGTAATAATTAACATGAATGATATTGAACTAACAGTATTTCAAAAATGTATAGATAACTATATGCAAAATGATAAAAATGGTGAATGGACTGTATTTGCCAATAATTTCTTGAAAAATATAGATTCATGTAAAGAACTTATCAATAGTATTGACAATATTTCAGAAATCAATATAGATAATTTAACAAATATAATTTTATCTGGAAACAGATTTGATATTAGAAAAGACCAAGTAAATGATTATCCAATAATAAAAGCAAGAAAATGTGATGAATTGATCAAATCAGATGATTTAAAAGATAAAAAAACAGCATTATTGTATAAAGCATTTGATTTTGGAATTCATACTGCAAAAGTCATTTTAGAAAAATATGGAAATGAAATTGATATGATTGAAGACACATATTTAAAAAACTATTTAGAATCAATAGAAGGTGTATTAAATTCCACAAGTAGTGATGTTATAGAAAATATATATAATAAAATTAATACAGTAAATTTACGAAATAGATTAGAAATTGAGAGAAGGTTAAAAAATGATTTTGCAAAAAAATATAATGATGGACTATTTGTGGTTGAAGATGCTATAGAACAAGATATGGAAAAATTTGAAGAAATTGTAGAGAACTCAATAAAATATTATATGGGTGATGACGAAAGGCAAGTAATTTTGGATAAAATGAAAAATTGCAAAATTGTTAATGCCAGTATGGATTTCAAAATGATAGTAACTTCAATTGCACCATTCGTATATAATTCTCCACAAAACTTTAAGAAAGATTGGAACCGTCCGGCAATAGGTTCTCAACATTTTTGTACAAATTATATAAGAAATGACATGATAGGAATTGCTCCAATACCTCATGTTATGTATGGCTTTTCCAATATGAGCCAAGATTCTTTAGTATTATCTGGTCCAACTGATGTGTGGTCAAGCGGTATAGCTCTAGAATCTACTGCAAGTCATGATGAAATTTATTATACACCAGATCAACAAATTAATCGAACAATTTGTAGAGGTGATAGTACCTATAATGAAATGGATTGGAAAAGAATACAAAATGGAGCTAAAAAGCAACCTGATTATATTGTAGTATTTAAAAAAGATAATATTATAAAAAATATTCCCGATATAATTAAGTGTGTAGAAGATTGGAATTATGAATTACCAATAGTTGTAGTTGACGTTGACGAAATCCTAATAAATGAGAAAGGGAAAGTTAACGAATTAATCGAAGCATATAAAAAAGAGCCTACTAAAGAACTAGCCAAAAAAATATATAATTCTATAAATAATAATAGGAAAACCACATCAAGATTTTCTATTAAAGAATTTTGTGGAAATGAAAATATAGAAGAATATAAACAGCAATTCGAAAACAAAGTAACAGAAAGAGATTTACAATCTATTGATGCAAATGTTTCTGATGCTGAAAGAAAAAGTGAATATTCAAAATTAAGGTCTCTATTTGTTAAACTAGAAATGGTAGATGTAGAAAAATAAACATCTCTAAAAATTATCATTCTGATATTTATTTAATTGTGTTAGTTAAAATTAATAATTAATTTTAACTAATGCAATAGAGCACACTCATTGAGTGCGCTCTATTCTTGCATTAAAGACCTAAGTCTTCCGCTTGTGCTTCTGTGACAATGTGTGTCCCCTGTTTAATAAGGATATCTTTCAAAAGCTCCAAACGATCCTCAAACTGTTCGATTTTTCTCTGCATATAAGAGAGTTTTTCCGTTTCATACATATCATTCCAGGTTAACCACTCTTGAGCATCGTAAAGGAGACTTTCGCTAGCACCGTAGTTCTTATCCTGTAACTTAATGCGATTGCCATTAGCATCGCTCAGAATGTAATATCCGTCTTTTCCTTCCTTCTTTTCAACGTTTTCCTTCAAATGTCACATAAGTTCTAAAACAGAAAATAATTCCATTTCAATTCTTATTCATTAAGAAAAATAAAAATATAATGTCATATTTATGTAAATTTGTCAAAAATTATTATATAACTCATAATGTTGACATTTTATGTTAATTGATATATAATATAATTATCAATCTATTGATTATAGATCCTTAAGTCATTATTGGGTCTGAACAAGGGTTGGTATGCCATTCATTAAAAATAAAACATAAGGAGGATACAAAAATGGCAAATCAGAAAATTTTCGAACTTGGGACAGTCGTTGAGGCACGGAAGATTGAGGTAATCACCATCGGTCTTGGCAAGGTAAAAGATCTCAGGGAACTCAAAGGTGTCATTTGGCACAACGAGCATGGCGAAACTGTTATAAGTACTAAGGAAGCACCACAGGGGTGCATCTATGATGGAGATAGAACAGTTGTGGTACGTGTAATCGACGGTAAAGTTCTGATTGACGGTAAGTATGATGTCTATGCTCCTGATGAAAGCCAAATAGGAAAACTTCTCAGAACCCCATATGACATGTCTAAACTGTCAAATGAACAGATGGCGGAGCTGAAACCCTTACTCGACGTTGCATCTGACATTCGTCCGGCAATAGCACCTGGTGAATCGGGTCGTCGCGTGATTGTCATCACTGCGGAAATGATTGCTATGGGCGTTAATGAGTGCTACAACGAATGGGATCCCAGTACTCCCTGCACTCTTGAAGAGGGCGATGTGTTCTTGGTTAGCAATGAACGCGAATTCAAGGGTTATCGCATTGGTCGCAAAGAGTTTGCAGGTACTCATAAGTTCGAGTAATTTGAGTAATTAGCCGACCTATAAAACTGTGTATCAGTTTTTCCCCTCACTCAACGAGAGAGGGGTTTTTAATTTTTGTATATATTGAAGTATTGAATTAGAATTATTGTTTCGTAAAGCTAGAGTTCTAAAAACAAACTTCTATTAGCAACAATAAATTTGCTATTTTATGTAAAGCATGATATACTTTTAATATGTAGGTAAATGCTTACTTAAAAACTTTAGGAGGGCGATATAATGCAAAAACAACAGTTTAATCCAGAAGAATATGCTAGGTTAAAGCACAGGGTTGAAGCACTTCAATCTCGTGTTGAACTTGATTCTGGTCCAGAGCAAAAAACGGCTCAACGGCTTTTAGCTAAAGTCGAAAAAAAGCTCAAAACTTATGAGGAAACTCATGAGATTCCTCAGCAAAACGTACAGGATTATAGCACAACCACCAACTTTAAAGATTTCTTTTGGAATAAGAGAGTATATAACTCTAGTAGTCAAGCATATCATGGTGAAAATGCATGGAATCCAAATCAAAATTTTAAATCGCATGTTCATTCTGAAACCGATAAGAATTATTATGAGGATACTCGTTCAGAATCAGAGATGGTTAACGACCTTGATATCTTATATGCAGTTTTTGGAAGTACCTATCAAACAGCATTAAATTATCATATTTACAAGGTTAGGTTCAAAAAACAGACAGCCAAAAATGGTGCTTTTTATCGTGTTTATTCTGATATTTATGAAGATAATATTAGAATATGCATGAACATTATTATTGGTTTTTATCCTTTACATTTGGGAGATGACAGATGTGGTGATATGGAGTTTTCCAGTATGAATAGTACTTTGGTTGAAAAGTATAACGAATGTTCAAGCTTGTATTCAACATTACTGGATGGACTAAAGGGCATCTGGAATTTTTACTTTGATAATCAAAATGCTTTGCCGATGTTTAATGGATCTGTATTAGGTTATCTTGAAAGTGGATATCAAAGTTATTATGATAGTAAACTCAAAGTTCAACTGAATCAAGAACAGCGAAAAGAAATAATTGATGAAACAGAAAATGAAATTGATTCCGGCAAAATGAAACATTTGGAGTCTGTGGCATCTAAATTTTTTGTTACGTCTTACAAACTCTATGATACCTTGAGTAAGTTTTTAGAAGAATCAGGTGTGGTTTATAAAGTGGAAACATCTGGAGTTTATATCTTGAGTGATGAGGGAAGAAATTATGGGAAACTCGTTGGATATGAATATAGCAATTTAACATGTACATATTGTTTATATTTGATTTAAAATCGCCAACAAAAAAATTATTTTTTTTACTACAATTGGATGTGCAGATATGCACATCCAATTTGTTGTTATATATTTGAAAAATGAAGAACTTACATTTTTATATAAACTGTTTTATAGTTTTTTTTATAAAATAATGCAATTTTAATGTTGAGTGTTCTAAATTTAAAATATAATAAGCCTGAAATGTATTTTTAATTATTATCTTATTTATAAAAAGTGTTGACAAAATATAATATAGTATCTATAATACCAATACAATTATTTAATATACTATTAATAATAAGTAAAGGGGGAGACATGCAAATATAAAAAAGCATGCTAAAAAAATGCCAGGATATGTTATACATTTAGCAGTGGGTAAAGTATATTCACAAAATAATAAAATAAATAATATAAGTGATTTCCAAAAAGGGATAATAGCTCCAGATATGGCAAGAGATAAAACTAAATCACATTATGGACCATATTCAAGCCAACCAAATTTAAAAGAATATATAGAAATGAATAAAAATTTTGATGATTTTAAAGAGGGATACTTTTTACATCTATTAACTGATTATTTGTTTTATAATAGATTTTTAACAAAATGGGATCCAAATATTTATGAAGATTATGATAAATTAAATAATGCTATAATAAAGAAATATGGGATTATAGTTCCTAAAGAAATACAAAATATTGTACAATATGTAATTGGAAAACCAAAAGTATTAGATGAAAATAAATTATATCAATTTATTGACTCTGTTGGAAAAGTTGATATAAGAAAAATGATTTTAAAAAAAGATATTAATATTGAAAAGGATTTGTATTTAGAGCTTTAAAATTTTGTAGAAAGAATCAAAAAATGAGGATTATTGGAAATTTACAAATACTTAGTACAGAAAATGAAGAAGAATGGATTTAAGCAAATACCAATCTAATATAAAGCTTTATATGGAAAAGTATAATATGTAAGAAAATAAAATAGTTTAAGGAATAATATATTTAATTATGCTAAAAATAGACATTAAAGAGGTGTTTTAATGTTTATACCAGATGAAATATATTATGAAGAAAATATAAGAAATTATGAGTTAGGAAAAATTCTATTAGAAAAATATGAAAATATACCAAAAAAGATAATTGAAAATCATAATAATATAGAAGAAATGAGAAAAAAACAAAATTACGAATTTGCAAATTTAAAAAAGAAATTAATAATAGGTATTAGGAAAACTCATAAATATGTTCCAAATTATAAAGTGTCAAATTTTTTAGTTCCATATACGTCTTCAGGCTGTACAGCTATGTGTATGTATTGCTATTTGGTTTGTAATTATAATAAGTGTTCTTATTTAAGATTATTTGTTAATAGGGAGCAAATGCTTGATAAAATTATTAAAACTGCAAATAATTATGATGATAATTGCGTTTTTGAAATTGGAAGTAATAGTGATTTGGTATTAGAAAACACAATTACTAACAATTTAGTTTGGACGATTGAGAATTTTCAAAAATCCAAAAAAGGAAAATTAACATTTCCTACAAAGTTTGATATGGTTGATCCAATTTTAAATTTAAATCATCAAGGAAAAATTATAGTAAGAATGAGCTTAAATCCTGAAGAAATAATAAATAAAGTGGAATTTGGAACATCAAGGTTAAAAGGTAGAATTAGTGCAGTAAATAAATTGGTAGAGGCAAATTATAGAGTAGGTGTTTTAATAGCTCCAATTATATTTGTTGACAATTGGAAAAAAATATATGAAGATCTTATGATTGAGATGAACGAAAAATTAACTTCAAAAGCTAAAAAAGAAATATTTTTTGAATTTATATTCATGACTTATAGCTATATTCATAAAATGATAAATAGTGAAGCTTTTCCTAATGCGTTGGATTTATATAATAAAGAACTTATGACTGTAAGAGGAAAAGGAAAATATACGTATAAACCTCAACTAAGAGAAGAAGGAGAAAATTTTTTTAAAATTCTTATGCAAAAATATTTTCCTAATAATAAAATTATTTATTTTCTTGATTATATTTTTGAAAATAAGTAAATGTTTAAAAGGACATATTAAATGAAGTGAACTTTAAATAGTTCACTTCATTTAACACGTCCTTTTAAGTTTATCCATTAGTAGCTGATTGTTTAGCACAATCAATTTTCTGTTGTTCGGCCATTTCTGTTTTATACCAACCTTTTTCAACCATTAGATTATAGATTTTGTTTTGAATATTTAAAGAAGTGTTTAATGCATCTTGAAATGCTTCATGGACTTCTGCAGTTGATGACTCTATAGTTCCGTGAAGATATAAGTCGCAAACTCCTTTTATTATTAATAATTCTTTTTCCATTAAATCTCTATCTTCCATAAATCCTCCTTATAGTAAATTTAAAAATTTGTTAAATAATTCATTATGAGTATTTCCTAGTTCAGCAATGTATGAAGAAAGTTTTCCATCAGTTAATTGTTTTGCTGTTTGACTAGAGCAAGTTTTCATAAATTTTTCATGTCCAATTGCATCTTGAACATATAATAGTTCTTTACTTGTCATTTTATCACCACCTAAAATTATAATCACCAATAATAATTATTATATGCAAAATTTATTTAATAATTTGATTATTTTCTGTGTTTATGATATTATTTTTAATAATGTAAATATAGAAAAAATTTATAATGAATAGGGAGAATGCATGAATTATAATAAAATAAAAAAAGATGCAAAACAAAATTTAAAACATAATTATTTTAAAAATGTCATAATTGTTTTTATTTGCACATTTCTAATATCAGGTGGAATTAGTATTTCTTCTAAAAATATCCTTAATATTGATTTTTTTAAACAAGAAAATATTGAAATTTTAAATAATAAAAATAAATCAAATAGTGAGATAATAGATGAGTTACTGGAAAAAACTTTAGAAGAAAAAGAATATGAAGAGAAGATTGCAAGTACATATACTCATGGGATTTTAGCTATTTTAATTAATGAAATTACAGCAACAAAGTCTGTTTTATTTAGTTTATTAGATTCTGTTAATAAATTGTTAGGTGGAAATTTTTCAGTAGCAATGATTATTTTATTATGTAATTTTATAGCTTTTATATTTAGAGTTTTTATATTTGCTGTTTTGGAAGTTGGAAGAAATAGATATTTTTTAGAACAAAGAAGATATTTAACAACTAATGTTGATAGATTTTTATATCCATATAAAAAGAAAAAAACATTAAAATTATCTTTAATAATACTAATTAGAAATGTAAAATTATTATTGTGGGGATTTACTATTGTAGGATGGTTTATAAAATATTACGAATATATTATGATACCATATGTACTGGCAGAAAATCCTGATATAAAGGCTAAAGATGCTTTTAAACTTTCAAAAGAACTTACAAATGGTGAAAAATTTAATATTTTTAAATTAGATTTAATTTTAATATGTTGGGGAATTTTTGGATTATTTACATTTAATTTAACTAATATATTTTTTACTAATGTTTATAAACAAACTTTATATTGTGAAGTATATATGAATTTAAGAAATGAAAAATATAGTTTATTAACCCATAAAGAGCTATTAAATGATGAATTATTAAATATAGAAACTCCAATACAAGAAATGTATCCAGAAAAAGCTAATAAACAAATTAAGTTATTAAATATAGATGTAAATAAATCATATAGTCTTACTTCTTATATCCTTTTCTTTTTTACATTTAGTTTTGTAGGATATGTATATGAAGTTATAGTATTTTTAATAACTAATGGAAAATTTGTAAATAGAGGAATTATGTACGGACCATGGCTCCCTATTTATGGATGTGGAGGAGTTCTTATAGTATTTTTATTAAAAAGATTTAGAAAAAGCCCATTTAAAATGTTTATAGCTTCATGTGTATTATGCGGAATTTTAGAATATGGAACAGCATGGTTTTTAGAGACATTTAAGCATATTAAATATTGGGATTATACAGGTCATTTTATGAATCTTCAAGGTAGAATATGTTTAGAATGTTTGATATTGTTTGGATTAGGGGGATGCTGTTTTAGTTATATAATATCTCCTATTTTAGATAATTTTTATAATAAATTAAGAGGAAACTTAAAGAAGATATTATGTATGATTTTAATATTTGCTTTTTTTATAGACGGTTCATATGTAGTAATGGTCAAACCAAATAGCGGAGAAGGAATTACAATAGAAGCAAAAGTAAATGAGAAAATTAATGATTATTATGTAGTTTGATATGATTATTAAGAAATTATAATTAACAGAGGAATGGTGAAAATTGAAAGAAATGAGCTTAGTAACAAAAATTTGGAAACATTTTTGTTTAGTGAATAAACACAGATGGTATGTATTTAAGTTATCAATAAAAGCAGGAATACCATGGAGAGGTTTTTTACATGATTTATCTAAATATTCATGGACAGAATTTTCTGAAAGTGTAAAGTATTATAATGGTAAAAAAAGTCCTATATATTTATGTAGACAAGATAAAGGATATAGTTTATCATGGATTCATCATAAAGGAAGAAACAAACATCATTTTGAATATTGGGAAGATTTAGATTTGAAACATAGATTTCCAGTTTTTTTACCATATAAATATATTGTTGAAGCTGTATGTGATAAAATTGCTGCTGGTATGGTATATGAGGGAGAAAAATGGGACCAAACAGAACCATTGAGATATTGGAATAATATAGAAAAGAAAAATGTAGTTTTAAAACATCCAGCTAGTATAGCTTTTATGGATATAGTATTAAAAAAAATTGCTGACGAAGGAATAGATTCTGGATTAAAACCTAAATTTTTAAAGTCAGTATATAAAAAAGTTTCGGAAGAGTTTATGTAATGTTATATATATTCATATATAATCTAAAAATGAATAAACTGTAAAAATAGAGTTTTATTTTAGGAGGATAATTTTTATGAATGTTTTATTATTAAATGGAAGCCCAAAAGAAAAAGGATGTACGGCTAGAGCTTTAGAAGAAATAGCATCTACTTTAGAAAAAAATGGTATAAATACGAAAACTATTGTTGTTGGAAAAGAGAATATTAGAGGATGTATTTCATGTGGTTCTTGTAATAGAACAGGAAAATGTGTGTTTGAAGATTTAGTGAATAAAGTAGCAATTGATTTTGAAAAAGCTGACGGTTTAGTAATAGGGACACCAGTTTATTATGCTCATGCAAATGGTCAAATTTTATCATTTTTAGATAGATTATTTTTTAGTACACATTTTAATAAAAATATGAAAGTAGGATGTGCTGTTGTATCATCAAGACGAGCTGGTTCAACTTCTGCATATGATGATATAAATAAATATTTTGGAATAACAGGAATGCCAATTGTTACAAGTACATATTGGAATGAAGTTCATGGTAAAACACCAAAAGATGTTGAAAAAGATTTAGAAGGTTTACAAACATTAAGAAATTTAGCAAAAAATATGTCGTTTTTAATTAAATCTATCAATTTAGGAAAAGAAAAATACAATTTACCAGATTTAGAAAAAGGTTTATCTACAAGTTTTTCAGATGGACTATAAAAATACAAAAAGCTTTTCTACTAATAATAGAACGTAGGAGGTATAACATGGATTTAAAAATACTAACTTATAATATAGCACATGGAGTTGGTTTAGACGGAAAACTAGATGTAAAAAGACAAGCAGAGCTAATAAAAGAATATTCTCCAGATATTGCATGTATTCAAGAAATTGATGTTTATTCAAAAAGAACAAATCAAATTGATGAGATTTCTATTATGGCAGAAAAATTAAATTTTGATTATTCTGCTATGGGAACAACTCTTACAATTCAGGATGGGTATTATGGAAATGGTATTTTATCTAAATATCCAATAATATATTCTATGAATTATTTATTCCCAAAAAATAATTCTACATATGAGCAAAGGGGTTGTTTATATTCAAAAATAAAAAAGAACAATAAATTAATCCATTTATTTTGTTTACATTTATCAGTTTATGAAGAAGAAAGAATCATAGCTATAGAGAAATTAGTTGAATTAATAAAAAAAATAGATAAAAATGAGTATATATTTGTTGCTGGAGATTTTAATGTAGGAATTGAAAAGATTGGAGAACATAAGTATAAAGTAAAAGAAGATGAAATTCAACATGTGGAGTTTGAAGTTTTGAAAAAATATTTAAATAAAATTAATAATTCGAATTTAACATGGTTTTCAAAAACTGGAAAAGCTTGTATAGATACTATTTTTTATAGTTCAAATATAAAAAATATTGATTTTAAAACTATAGAAAATGATTATTCAGATCATAGTGCTATTGTTGCAGAATTTAATATATAAAAATCTTGTATAAAATAGTTTAGAAAATTATTTATGAGGTTAATATGTGGGATAAAGAGAAATATAAAAATTACATTAATGAATTATATAAACAAAAAGACAATCAATATGCAGAATTTAATAAAAGAACTGTAAAAACGCAATATAATGTGGTAGGAATAAGGCTTCCTATACTTCAAAAAGAAGCAAAGAATTTATCTAATGAATATACAGAATTTTTAGAAGTTGCAGAATTTAATACATATGAAGAAACTATGCTTTATGGTTTGGTATTAGCAAATATTAAAGATTATGAAGTTTATAAAAAATATTTGAGAAAATATATTAAAAAGATAGATTCATGGGCACTAGTAGATTCTTTTGTTGCTAAATCTAAAGTGATAGAAAAAAATTTAGATAAAAATTTTGAGTATATAACAAAATTGACAAAAAGTAATAAAGAATTTGAGTCAAGAGTAGGATATATAATGATTTTAAATTATTATATAAAACCAGAATATTTAAAAAAAATATTTGAAATTATAGATTCTAATAAAAATAATACTTATTATAATGAAATGGCAATTGCATGGTTAATATCAGAAATGTTAGTTAAGTATTATGATACAACTATTGAATATTTAAAAAATAGTAATTTAAATAAATTTACATTTAATAAAGGAATTCAAAAAGCATGTGAATCATATAGAATTTCTGATAATCAAAAAATATATTTAAGAAAAATGAGAAAATGATATGAGATATGAAACATCTTGTCTGATTGACTAAAAAAATAAAGCATGTTATAATATTTCTATGTTGTTTTTTTAAATTACATTATTTGTAAATAATTAAAAGGAGGATAGAAATTTTTTAAACAACATAAATTTTTATAAAGGAGAGATTACCATGATAAAAAGAAATGCATTTGATCTTATTGCCAAGTATGGTAGCCCTTTGTATGTTTATGATCAACGGATTCTAAGGCAGAGATGTAAGGATATTAGTGCTTTTGCTAATGCACTTTCTTTTGGATTGCCTGATGATGTTAAGGTACAAATGCACTACAGTACAAAAGCAAACAACAACCCTGCTATACTTAAAATAGTTAAGCAGGAAGGACTTAGTGTTGAATGTATGTCACCATTTGAGTTTTTTATCAACAAGAAATTGGGGTTCCCAAACAACAAAATCTTGTATGTTTGTAATAATATTACAAGTGACGAGATGAGAATTGTAGCTAATAACGATGTTCTTATATGTTTGGATTCCATATCTCAGGTAAAAACATTTGGAGAGAGTTTTCCAAACTCTAAGATAATGGTAAGAATTAACCCTGGCAGTCATGGAGTTGGACATTCGGAAAAAGTTATTACTGCAGGAAAGCAAACAAAGTTTGGCATATCTGAAGCAAATATTTCGGAACTCATTATAACTGCGAAAAGTTATGGTCTGAAAATAATCGGAATACACCAACACTTGGGTTCACTATTCTTAAATGATAAGATAGATGAATATATAGAAGGAGTTAAGGCTGGATTGGAAATAGCCGAAAAATATTTCCCTGAAATTGAAGTTATAGATTTAGGAGGTGGTTTTGGTGTACCATATAACACCAAAAAAGAAAAACCTCTTGACCTTTATTTTTTGGTTGGAAAATTACTCCCTATATTGAACAAGTTTTTGGAAAAAAATAAAAATGTTAAAGAGCTCAAATTTGAACCAGGACGTTATATTCCTTGTGAAGCTGGTATTTTACTTGGAACGGTAACTGCAACCAAAAAAGAAAACGGCATATTTTGGGTAGGCACAGATATAGGAATGAATCAGTTAGTTCGCCCATCTATGTACGGATCTTATCATGATATCAGAATAATATCTAGAACCTTTGGAAATTGTTTTGAAGATGTAAAAGTAAACATTTGTGGTAATGTTTGTGAAAGTGGAGATATTCTTGCAAAAGATAGAATAATCAGTCTTCCTAAGTATGTTGGAACAGATGTAGGGGACATAATTTCTGTGTATAATGCAGGTGCATATGGATATTCCATGGCATCAAATTACACAGGACGTCCAAGACCTGCTGAAATAATGCTCCTAGGAAATGGATGTGAACAGATCATAAGAAAAAGAGAAGACATAATGGATTTGTGTCATAATTTCGTGTGGGAAAATATTTAAAGTAAAAATTTCTATGTTAATAGAGCATGGCTTCTTTAAGCCATGCTCTTCTCCTTAGTGCGACGGGCATGTCGTTTAGTTAAT
Source organism: uncultured Clostridia bacterium (assembly GCA_947631185.1). Taxonomy (GTDB): domain Bacteria; phylum Bacillota; class Clostridia; order TANB77; family CAG-508; genus Scatovivens. The sequence goes on from CANRKJ010000032.1 coordinate 21,845, forward strand.
CGGTGAAAGTCCGTAGTGGAGGTACATATCGCCAACCACATAGTGA
>CANRKJ010000033.1 GCA_947631185.1 uncultured Clostridia bacterium
AGACTAGTTGATATTTGCTTTGATATGAAAATAAAAAATCAAAAAGACTTATATAAACAGCCTGAGTTAAATAAATCTATGACAGCATTACATCGAGATTTTATACAAAATAATGATGATTCTATTCGTGAGAAATTGTCAGTGATGAATATTAGGCATAATTTATCATGTATTTTAGTGTACGAATTATATAAGAAAAATTTATTTTTGAAAGAATATATAAATATAAATAGAATACTTTATAATAATTTAAAAACTTATTTTAATTACATAGAAACAGATACTTTTAAAAATATAATGTCTATTTAATTTTGTAAAAAAGTTGTCATACTCCTTCCTTTAGGGCACCATTGACGAATCTGTTCGAACTGTTCGAACTTTTAGATAGATATCAATCAGAAATGATTGATTTTTTTCATTTTTGGAAAAAATCATAGAAAGGTTGATGTCTATGATAAAAATAATTAAAGAAGAAATATGAATCTTTAGTTTCAAGATTAAATGTTATATGTGATTTTTGTAATACTACACCTATCATATAAAATGGTAGTATTAGGAAGATAGAACATACTAATTTAACTTATATTGAACCACATAGAATTATTATTAATAATCTAAAATAAAAGATTTAAAAGATTCATTAGACTATTGGAAAGATAAATTTCAAAGAGTAGTAAAATTTATTCACGATAAAATACATGGTATATTTGGTGATAAAAATGATAAATATAAAGAAATGGCTAATATTTATTTATAAATGGAATTATGGACGAAAAAGAATATATTAGTGTTATTAATAAAAAAGAAAAGAATCGTGATGATTTTTAAAGATAATTATGATATATAAGAAAAAAATGTTATAATATTAAAAGAGGTGAATGTCAAATGAGAGAAGAAAGAGACTTATATAATAATCAACTTGAATTAACTGGTAAAACTTATTTTAAAGGTGATGAGATTCCAGATGGCTATTTTCCTATGGTCGTTATGATAGCTATTCAAAATTCAAATGGTGAATTTTTAATGCAAAAGCGAGTTGAATCTAAAGGAGGAGATTGGGGAGTAACTGGAGGCCATCCAAAACATGGTGAAACACCTGAACAAGGTATTATTACAGAAGTAAAAGAAGAATTAGGAATAGATATTAGTAATCAAAAAATAATTGAATTTGAAAGAGGCTGTGATGGAAAAGATTGCTATATAATGTACTACACAAAAATGAATTTAGATATTGATAAACTAATTATACAATTAGATGAATTATCAGAAGTAAGATGGTTTAGTATAGAAAAATTACAACAAATGGTTGATACTGGTGAATTAAATAAAGATCAAGTAGAATTTTTTATTAAATGTGTTGAATTTTTAAAGAATTAAAAAAGTGAAGTGATAACATGGCTAATTTAAATTTATACAAAAGTTTTTATGATGTTGTTAGATGTGATGGTTTTACAAATGCTTCAAAAGCTACAAATATATCTCAACCGGCTTTGAGTTATTCAATTAAGACGCTAGAGAAAGAATTAAATACAATACTAATAAATAGAAGTAATAATCAATTTAAAATAACAGAAGAAGGTAAAATTTTATATGCGAATCTAATAACAGTTTTTGAAAAAATAGATAATTTTGAGAAAAATATTAAGTATAGTAGTGAATCTTTTAGTGGTATTTTAAATATTGGTGTTAGAGGTAATGCATGCGAAATATTTCTACCAAAAATATTACATGAATTTCATCTTTCGTATCCTAAGGTTATTATTAATATTCTAATGAAAACATCCGATGAGTTATATCATATGTTTGATACAAATGAAATAGATTGCATTATTGAGGAACTACCATTAGGTAAGAGTAGATATTCTTTAGATTTTATTAAGCTTTCTCATATGGATAATTGTTTTGTAACTAGGAATAAAGAAATATGCAATAAAGTAAATTGTTTGAAGGATTTAGAAGATTATCCAATAATATTACCAACTAAATCTAAAAGAAGAAATGAATTAGAAAAAATTTTACAAAAAAATAAAGTTTCGCTTGAAAATACAATATGTTTGCCTAATTCTCCTTTAACTATTCAACTTGTTAAAGAAGGTGTTGGTATAGGATATTTAATTAAGGGAACAATTATTGATGAATTAAATAATGAAGAACTATATGAATTAAAACTTGAAGAGAAATTTAATCAATTGGATTTTGCATTGGTTTATTCAAAAGAAAAGATGAATAATATTATGAATTCATTTATCTCCATTGCTAAGAAGTATATGCTATAAAAAAATTTTATAGCCACATAAAAAAGATGTATGAAAAGTACATTCTTTTTTTTGCTATAATATCGATAGTAAAGGAGGATAGTATGGAAAAATTTCCAAAATATAGGTATGATTATATATTTAATCAGTATAATGGTAAAGAAATAAAAGATACAAAAATATTAAAAGATGGTCTTATAGTTAAATATCCTTGTCGTCTTGATGCGATGGCCATAAATCCAGCAGCTGTTTGTTATAATGATTCGATGGTATTTACACCAGGTGAAGTTGTTATCTCAACCAAAAAATATATAGTTGTTACTATAAAGAAAATCGAAAGTAAAAATGAATTAACAATTTCGAAGACTACAAAAAGAAAAGTTTTAGTGAAACATGCATTTTACTTAATGAAAAGTGTTTTAAGGTTTATTGAATCTTTCTATATCGATGTTAATGATGGTGAAATTCCAAAGCATTGTGGTTTTGGATCTAGTAGTTCCACAATTGCAGCAGTTGCGAGTGCGATAAATGAGTTGTATGGTTGTCCAATTGCAAATGATGATTTAATTAAATACTTGGCTTCTAATCATGGTGAAGAAATAAGTGATGATGACGAAAATAACTTAAAGATGGTTCAATGTATTGGTGGTGGTGCAACAAATGGATTGGTTAAATCAGGAATAATAATAACTGCTGGTAAGGCAACTGCAATAGCTAAAATGGACTATGCCGGAAGAATAGTTATTGGAGTTCCAAAAGATTTTGAATTAAAAGATGCAAATTATTTGATGGAAAAAGAAGAAGAAAATTTGTACAAATTTAAAAAGACTGGTGAACTTTATTCTGAAAAAATAGCGTATAATCTTTTGCATAAAGCATTACCTGGTATTATAAATGGAAATATAAAAGAATTGGCTGATATAGTGTTTGATTATAGATTTAATATGGGTAGTATTGAAAACTGTTCTTTTGTATATCCAAATATGGTTAATCAGGCAAGTAAGATAAGAAAATTATATGAAAATAATAAATGTGAGTTTTTAGCTTTATCATCAGTAGGGCCTGCATATTTTGCTATTGTTAAAGATGATGAGCAATTAAAAGAATGTACTAAAATGTTCAATGATTTAGACATGGATATAATGATTACTGAAGTAAATAATGATACATATATTGTAAACGACATTGACGATAATGCCTTTTGGAATAAGGATGAAACACGTAATCAATTTCAAAATAGAAGTGTTTCAAAATATATAACTGATGAAATTGATAAGTTAGATTGCAATTTAAAAGTTGTAGATATCGGTTGTGGTGGAGGAAGATATTCAAGATATGTAAAACAAAAAGGAATGTTTGTTATTGCAGTTGATAAATATTCTAATATGGCTACTTCCATATTAGAAGATAATATAACATTTATGCAAGGATGTATTGATAATCTTCCTATTCAAGATAACATGTTTGACGTAATTTTATCAATTGGAGTTATTCATAATGCCGTTACTTTAGAAGAATATGAAAAAGCAATTTCAGAAATGTATAGAATCCTAAGGCAAAATGGTTTAATTATTTTTTCAGTGTTTACAAATGATGTCATAACTGATGATTTAACATTTGTTGGAAATTCACGATATGAAATTAATGAAAGACAACCGATGATTTTACTATCAAAGGAAGAAATCAATAATCTATTCAATAAATATTGCTTTAAGATAATAAAAAATGTTGATGAGCATATTACTGATGTAGGAAGTGGTAAGAGAAATGTGTACACAATATTACTTAAAAAATAGTTACTTTGAGTCAAAAAGAGATTTTTCCGATGATTATGCAAATATAGATTCTAGGAAAATAGATATGACTCTATCTGGTAAATATCTTTATAAATATCCAAATTTTGATGTAGATTTTAAACAGTTATGTTTATATCCATCAAAATATGATGCATTGGATTTAATTAAAATAATAAGAAAAAAATTTGAAATAAAAAACAGCATTGTTCTTGGACCAGGTTCTAATGGAATTTTACAGAATATTATCAAAATTACAATGAAAAAAGGAGACAATTTAGTTACGCCATTTTATTCATTTAATCAAGCAGAATATGCTGCAACATCAATAGGATGCATAACGAGAAGAGTAAAATGCAATAATTATCAAATAGATTTTGATGCTATAGAAAAATCTATTGATTCTAAAACTAAAATTGTTTATATATGCAATCCTAATAATCCAACTGGAATATATCTATCTTCAAAAAAAATTATTGATTTTGCTAAAACTGTCTCACCAATTGTTATAGTTGATGAATCTGGTATAGATTTTACAAATAAAAAAAGTATATTTGATTGTGAAGATATACCAGATAATATAATTGTTTTGAGAGGCTTTTCAAAAGCATATGGATTGGCCAATATGAGAATTGGTTATATGTGTTGTTCATCAGAATTTGAAAAGATGTATATTGATAACACAACCATTAATGAATATTCTGGATTATCTGTATCTTTTGCTATAAAGATGTTAGATAATTATGAATATGTTTTAAAAAATATTGAATTAATAAACAAAGAAAAAAATAAAATTATTAATCAATTAGAAAAAATGGGGATTGAAACAATAAAATCTGATTCTAATACAATTATGTCAAAAACTATTATCGATGAACAATTGATAATTGAGCTATTTAAGGAAGATGTATCCTTAATAAAAATATATGATGAAGATGATAAAATTCATTTTAGAATAGCAGTACAAGATATAGAGTTAAATGATATATTTATAAAAAAAATAAAAGAACTAAAAAATAGAATGGAGGGATTATAATGAAAATTTCATTAGCCACAAATTTTGATGATTCATTGATTGATGAAGTTAAAGAATATCCAATTTATGAAGTATTTGGAAAGATGAAAAATGATTTTATTGGTGGAGGTAGACCAAACAATGATTTAAATGATGTCGAAACTGAAAAATTTGAAAGACATGTTAAAAAAGTTAGAGAAAATGGTATAAAATTTAATTATTTATTAAATGGTAGTTGTTTATCCAATAGAGAACAAGATATAGAATGGCAAAATAAGTTTAAAGATTTTTTAACATATTTATCTAATGTTGGTGTTAACGCATTAACAGTATCAAATCCCTTTATTTTACAATTTGTTAAAAAATATTTTAAAGATGAATTTACTGTACGTGTTTCTACATTTGCATGTGTTGATTCTTATACAAAAGCTAAATATTGGGAAGATATGGAGGCAGATTATATTTGCACAGATTTTGTAAAAATAAATCGTGATTTTAATGAACTAAAATATATGGTTGAGCATTTGAAAAAAGCAAAAATTGAAATTTTAGTAACAAATAGTTGCTTGAAAAATTGCCCAATGATTTATACACATACAAATGGTTTATCACATGCATCTGGAAGTTCTTCAGAAAAGAATAAATATGAAGATTGGGGACTATTTTTCTGTCAAAAAAGAGAATTAGAAGATTTATCTGAATATATTAAATCACCATGGGTTAGACCTGAAGATTTAGAATATTATGAAAAAATTGGGATAGAAAATTTTAAAATTACGGAAAGAGATTTTCCTACAGATGAATTAGTAAAAAGAGTTAAGGCATATACAGAAAGAAATTATGATGGTAATTTATTGGATTTAGTACAGGGACATGGCGTCGTTACAAAAGATATTTTAGAGTTGAAAAAACGAGATGTAAATACAAGAAGTGATATATATAACGAAATAAAAAGAGTAAGAGGTTTAGGGGTTCCAAGAGAGTGTGATAGGCATATTTATATAGATAATAAAAAATTAGAAGGCTTTATTAAGTTCTTTGTTTCAGGTAATTGTACTGGAAAGTGTGAACAATGTGGATATTGCAAAAAAATAGCAGAAAAAAGTATAGTTCCGAATGAAGAAGTTAGAAAATACTTATTAGACTTGTATAATAAGTACGATAATGTTAAAATATAGAGCTAAAGAGGTATATTATGGAAAAATTGATTTACTTAACTACAAATAAATTTAAAATGGAAGAAGCAAATTTATTTTTTAAATCAAAGTATGGTTTTGATTTAGAAATAATGGATCCATCTTTTGAAATACCAGAGATACAAGCAAAAAATTGTGCAGATGTTGTTAAATTTAGCGTTAAATATGCTGCTGAAAAATTAGGTTACCCAGTATTAAAATCAGATAGCGGACTATATATTGAATGCTTAGGAGGATTGCCAGGTCCATATAATGCATACTTTGATAAGCAAATTGGTGTTGAGAAATTTCTAAAATTAATTAAGAATGAAGAAAACAGAAATGCAAGATTGGAACATACATATGGGTATTGTGCTCCAGGTGAAGAACCTATTGTTTTTTCGGGCGGATCACTTGGTACAATTTCATATGAATCAAAGGGAAATCCAGAATTAGGAAGATGGCATGATATGTTTTTTATACCTGAATGTGAGAATAGAACTTTATGCGAAATAAGAGAACAAAACCCTGAATACGAAGCAACTTTTTATGGAACAGCTGCAGATGACTTTGCTAAGTGGTATATTGAAAAAAATAACAATAAAACTTTTAAAATTGGTGGTATAAAATGAAAATATTATTTTTAACAGGACCACATGCTGTTGGCAAAAGTTATTTTATGCAACAATTAGCTACTACAAACAATTTTTTTCAATTTGATACAGGGCCAGAAATGAGAAGAATGCACAAAGAGAGCTTATCAGAAAAAAATATAGGCGAATGGGTTGATGAATTAGAAAAAGCTTATGGATCACTAGTTACTTGCGATATGCTTTGTAAGGTCTTAGAATCTAGAGAAAGAGACACTGATAATATAATAATTACAGGTTTTAGACAAATTGAAGGTATAGAGTATATGATTAACTATTTTCAACCTGAAAATTATGAAATTCTTTATATTGATGGAATTTTTGAATTATTAAAAAATAATTTTATATTACGTGAAAATAGAAATATATCTGATGAAGATTTTCAAAAGTATTTATTGTCTGAAGAAGAATGGGGATTAAGAAATCTTAAAGATTATGTTTTAAATAATCCATCAAATTGCAGGTACATAAAAAAACAAAGTAATAGTGATGAAATAACAACAGATATTTTCAAAAACAATAAAGTATTAAATAAATTATAAAGGTGATCAAAATGATTAATTTAAACTCAATGGAATCAGATAAAATCGAATTGATGAATCAATATTTTGATTCACGTGTTGATGTATATGATGAAATTCATCAACAAACAGGTATATCTTGGGGCAAACAAATAAGAGATATAGTGTCAAAATATATATCTTCACAAAAATGTAAGATACTTGATTTAGGTTGTGGAACTGGATTAGAATTAGAGGAAATTTTGAAAAAAAGCCCAGAATCTGAAATAGTTTGTATTGATCTTTCAAAGGAAATGTTGAAAAAATTGGAGATAAAATATAGAGATTATAATATTAAAACAATTAATCAAAATTTTTTTGATGTAGAATTAGGAAATGATGAATATGATTATGTTATATCAGTAATGGCTTTACATCATTTTTTGGAAAAAGAAAAACTATTATTATATAAAAGAATTTTTTATTCACTAAAAGCCAATGGATTATTTATAAATAGTGATTATATAATTGATGATTCAAATTATGAATTAGAAAGATTTGAACAATTAAAAAAAATTCAAAAAGAATATCCTGGGCAACTATTTCATTTTGATATTCCTTTTACTGAAGAAAGAGAACGTAAAGTAATAGTTGAAAGTGGGTTTAGTACAATTGATAAAGTGTATGAAAATAAAAAAACTAAAATATTAATTAATAAAAAGTAATTACTTAGGGAGGTTTTGGATATGAGTGAGAAATATTTAATAATTAATGCTGGAAGTTCATCACTAAAATTTTCTTTATATGTGATGCCAGAACAAGTAGAAATAATAAATGGATTAGTAGAAAAAATAGGAAATAATGATAGTTGTTATACTTTGAAATTTAATAATCAAAAAATAGAAAAAGATAGGATAATAAATAATCATACAGAAGCTGTTAAGGTTATGTTAGAAGAATTAATATCATACAATTTAATTGATGGCGTAGAAGATATTAAAGGAATTGGTCATCGTGTATTACATGGTGGTGAATTTTATTCAAATTCAGTAATAATAGATGATGATGTATTATCAAATATTAAATCTTTAACAAAATTAGGACCTTTACATCATCCTGGAGAGATAGCAGGTATTGAAAGTATGAATGAAGTATTACCAACTGTTCCACAAGTTGCTGTATTTGATACTGCATTTCATCAAACAATGCCAATTGAAAATTATATGTATGCTGTACCATATGATTGGTATGAAGAAAATGGTGTTAGAAAGTATGGGTTTCACGGAACTAGCCATAAATACATAACAGAAAAAATGCAATCTATTTTGAATAATGATGAAATAAATTTGATTATATGTCATATAGGTAGTGGAGCTAGTATTTCATGCATACAAAATGGAAAATGTATTGATACTACAATGGGATTGACTCCTTTAGATGGATTAATTATGGGAACAAGATCAGGAACCATTGATAGTTCGATAATAGAATATATAAGTAAAGAAAAAAATTTATCTATAGAACAAATAACATCAATACTAAATAAGAATAGTGGATTAATTGGTATTGCAGGTAAAAATGATTTTAGAGATTTAGAAAATTTAGCAAATAATGGTGATAGGAAAGCGCAATTGGCAATTCAAATGATGAAAAAGTCAATTATTAAATATATTGCACAATATTACTTTGAATTAGGTGGTAATCTTGATGCTATTGTATTTACTGCTGGAATTGGTGAAAATGCTATTAATCTAAGAGAAGATTTAGTCAAATCATTATCAAATATTATGGGTATAGAATTAGATCAAGAGGCTAATAATAATATTTCTAGATATAATTCAAATCAATCAGGTTTTATATCAAAGCCAGAATCAAAAACTAAAGTTATTGTTTTACCAACTAATGAAGAATATATGATATTAAAGGATACTTATAATTTAAGTAAACAGCTAAAAGAAAAAAATATCAAAAGGTATTAAAAAGATAATTTTTGGAGTTTAAATGAATAAAATTGAAATAGATGAACGAGATATAATTGACTTTATTTTTGATACTTTGTATTCATCTAAAATTAGTTTAGAAAATTTAGAAAATGCAAGATTTCATCATAATACCAATTATAAAAATGCACCATTAGTATGTAGATATGGAATTATGCCATTATTAGAATTAAATAAGATTGGAATAAGAAATGATTCAGAAGAATTATTAAAGAAAATGGATGATACGGAATCACATATAAATGGTAATGATGGAATATCATTAGCGGTTCTAGGATTAAAAGATTTATATAGTTATGAAGATGAATATAATCCTTTAGCTCCTTATGTTGTTGACTTTATTATTTCAAGTAATATAAAAGCACACAGAAACACATTACATTATGGTAATGAATATATACATTATGGAAGCATAGAACCAAAAAATATTTTAAGTCTTGATGTTAGACTTTTAGAATATATTAGTTTAAAAGGAAATAAACAAGTATCAAGAAATAAAATAATAGAAATGTATAATTATTTATTAGAATCCGCAATTATTATAAAACAATTGAAATCAGGATTACTATTAAGAGAAAGGTCATTAAATAATTCATTTGGAATTGATGTTGATAAATTTTCTAAATCAAATAGTTTGATTCTAAAAAAGTAGCATGAAATTATTGCTACTTTTTCTCTTCTTTGGTAAAATGTTTATAGTGACTGCTATTAATCAATCGTCTTTATACGAAAAAGTTGTAAACCACTTTGTCGTTCGCACCATAGAGATTGAAATTCGCACCTTTGCGATTTAAGATATAGGTTCATAACATTGATATTATGGGCTTTTTTCATTGTTTGGAGGTAAAATTATGAAAATGAATATAGAACAGTTTATTTTTTTTTGTGAAATTAAAAATAAAAGTTAGTAAGGCAAATTTAAATATTCAATTTTAATCATATCAATTTTTTTATTATATATTTTTTAATGTGTTATTATTATTTTTTATGATGAATTATGAAGGATGTTTTTATTATGACAGATTAAATAGATTATTAATAATTTTTATGAATTTTCAAATAGTTGTGGAGGATAAAATTGATGAACTAATTATCTCATCAAAGTCTGATTATGTATTAATTTATAACCTTTATGGGACTAATGAACTTAGTTTTAATGTTTATTTTAAAAATAGTGAAGATTTTAATGATATAAAATGCACTATTATATCATCAGATAAAATCATAAATGATTTTAGCAAGACATTAACTGAAAAAGAAAATAAAAGTGCTTATCAAATGATAGGGTTAACAGCAGAAAATAAGAATAAAATTGAAATCGAAATTTCTACGGATAATGGTCCTAAAACATAATTCTTATTACTATGTATAAAGTAAATGAAAATAACAGGACTTTTGAACTTGTAGATAGTTTTGATGTTGAATATTCGGGAACAGCAGGAATATTTGCTGAATATGATGAAGATCATAATTTAATTAAAAAGTATCAAGCAAAAATGAATAAATATATGGTTTATAAAGTGTTGAAATATAATTTTAATAATTTCTGGTTTAAATTGTAAAAATATTATATAATATAAGAAAATTGGAGGTGGTAAAATGAGAATTTTAGTTGTAGAAGATGAAGAGGCAATTGCTGATATTATTGCTACAAAGCTTCGTCGTGAAAAATATGAAGTTGATACAAGTTTTGATGGCGAAAATGGATTATATAATGCTATGACTAATATCTATGATTTAATCATTCTTGATATTATGATTCCTAAAATGAATGGAATAGAAATCTTAAAAGAACTAAAAGAAAATAATATAAATGCTAAAATAATCATGCTTACTGCCAAATCGGGATTAGATGATAAATTATCATGTTTTAATACAGGAGCAAATGATTATGTAACCAAACCTTTTCATATTGAAGAACTCATTGCTAGAGTAAATATTCAATTAAGAGCGAAAGGAAATAATAAGGTGAAAGATAGACTCGAATATAGTGATTTATCATTAAATATTAGAACTTCTACTTTAACTTGTCTAGAAACAAGTGAGTCAATCAACATTCCCTATAGAGAGTTCCTATTACTTGAATATTTTATGAATAATCGCGAACAAATCATATCAAAAGAACAAATTTATGATAAGGTTTGGGGAATAGACAATGATTATGAATCGAATAATTTAGAGGCATATTTATCTTTTTTAAGAAAGAAATTAAAGGTCATTGGCTCAAAAGTAAATATCAAAGCAGTTCGTAATCTAGGTTATAAAATGGAGGGATAAAGGTATATGGAAAATTTAAGAAAAAAAACATTTTTTACAATTTTTATTATCATCTCTTTATTTGCTATTTTTTTCGCTATTTTCTTTAATGTTCAAACTTATCATAGAGAATATATTGGTATATTAAATAATTTAACAAGAATGAAAAATTTGACTTTGGGAAAACCTAGTTTTCCTGATAAGGAATTCAATAGTGATGATAGACTTCGTAATCGAAAAGTTATGGATTATGAAGTATATACATTTATTTTGGATGAAAATAACAATATAGTTGATAAAATAAGTCATAGTGATAATAGCATTAGTAAAAAAATAATGATTCAGGCACGAAATATTATTGAAAAAAATAATACTAGTAATATAAAGATAGGTTTTTTATATTTGAGAAATTATGCTTATAATTTTGAACAAGGAAAATATTTAACTATTATCGATATGGATAATACAAGAAGTACATTACTTACAAATTTAATTTATTCTTTTATATTAATTATAATAGGGGAACTATTTATTTTTATTATTTCTAAAAAAATAACAGAATGGATTACAAAACCAGTTCTTGAAAGTTTTAGTCGAGAAAAAGAATTTGTTGCGAATGCATCTCACGAACTAAAAACACCACTAGCTGTTATGATGGCAAGTGTTGATTGTTTGGATGTGAATAAGAAAAATGAAAAATGGATAAACAATTTAAAAAGCGAATCCGACAGGATGAATAATTTGATAACAAAATTACTTGATTTATCCAAATCAGAATATTTAAAATCCGAAAATTTTAGTAATAATAATCTTTCTACGATTGTAGAAAAAAGAGTATTAACATTTGAAAGTTTAGCATATGAAAAAAATATAACAATTGAAACAAATATACTGGAAAAAATAAATTTTTCTTGTCATAAAGAAAGTCTTGATGAGCTTGTTTCTATTTTGGTAGATAATGCTATTAGCCATGGTAGAAAAAATAGTAAAATTAAGATTGAATTATCTAGTAATAAAAATGAAATAAATTTAAAGGTAATAAATAAGGGTGATCCGATTCCTGATGTAGAATGTGAAAAAATATTTGAAAGATTTTATCGAAATGATAAAAGCCATAATCGTAAAAGTGGAAGATATGGATTAGGTTTATCAATTGCTAAAAATATTGTATTAGCTCATAATGGTGATATTAGGGCTTATTCAAAAGATGAATATACTACCTTTGAGGTTAAATTTAAAAAAAATGAACATTAATGAAAAAAAGTTAATGTTTTTTAATGTTTCTTTAATGTTTACAGAATAAAATGATATTGTTTTAAAGGAGGAATGAGTATGTTTATACTAAAAAATGCATGGATTTCGATTAAAAGAAATAAAGGGAGGAATATTTTAATAGGAATCATTATTTTAATTATTGCTTGTGCTTGTACGATAACACTTGCAATTAAAAATACAGCAATGGATTTGATAGATTCCTATAAAAGTGCTTATGACAAAGAAGTAACTATTGGCTTTAATAGGGAAAACATGATGAAGGACTTTGATCCATCCCAAGAAGAGGGAAGAGAAAGTGCAAGGGAGAAATTTGATAATATTGCAAGTTATACAATTAGTGATATTGAGAAATTTGCAGACAGTGATTATATCGAAAGTTATTATTATACCTATGGTGTTGGACTAAATGGAAATAGTATAGAAAAAGCTGAGATTGAATCAAATAGCGATATGCCAAATGGATTCGGTCATGAAAAAGGGAATAATATTTCATCTACTGATTTTACTTTAACTGGTTATAGTTCAGAGGATGCAATGAGTGAGTTTATTAGTGGAGCTTATACTATGAGTGAAATAACGGATAATGCTTGGGATATTGCATTTAATGGTAATTATGTGTTTATTAATGAAGAACTTGCTAGTTATAATAATTTAAAATTAAATGACAAAATAAAACTAGAAGATGAAGAGGAAAATGCTTATGAGTTTGAAATTATTGGTATTTTTAAAGAAAATGAAGAAGATAATCAAGAGACAATGTCTATGTTTTCTAATTCTGTAAATACAATAATAACTAATAGTGATGCAGTTGTTAATCTTACAAATGGAAATGAAAATTTAAAAGCTTCAATCCATCCTACTTTTATTATAGATTCTTATGATAATGTAGAAAAACTTCAAGATGAATTTTATGAAAAAGGATTAGATGAAAACTTCATATTACAAACGAATGAAGAACTTGCTGAAAGTGGAGTTTCAAGTGTCAAAAACATTTCATCATTTTCAACTACTTTCTTAGTTATTACACTTATTATCGGTGGAATTGTCTTATTTGTAATCAATATGATCAATATTCGTGAAAGAAAATATGAAATTGGCGTTTTAAGAACAATTGGTATTAGTAAATTAAAATTAACAATGCAATTTGTATCGGAACTTGTTATTGTTTCAGTTGTTGCTCTTATACTTGGTGCAGGAATTGGAGCAGTAAGTTCTAAAGGAGTCAGCAATGCATTACTTGCAAATGAAATAAGCAGCAGTAATGAAAAAACGGAAGAAATAAATAAAAACTTTGGTGGAATGAATCATGGTGGTGAAAGAGGTGGCATTCGTGGTAAAGGTATGCCTGTTGTTCAAGCATACGATTCTATTGATGCAGTAGTAGATATTAAAGTTTTACTAGAATTACTTAGTATTGGGATCTCATTAGTATTAGTAAGTTCAATTGCCTCAATGGTTAGTATTCAAAGATTTTCACCACTTACAATATTGAAAGAGAGGTCTTAGAAATGACAAATAAGAAAAAGAATAACTATATTTCAAAAGATAACCTTGGAAAGAATGTTTTTCAAAAAGAAATAAAGGTTAAAAATAAAGAAAATAAGGAAGCAAAAGAAAAAAATGCTTTTCCAAAAGACATTATTTTAAGTATTAAAAATGCTAGTTATCGATATAGCGATGCAGAAGAAGATGATTATGCCTTAAAAAATGTTAGCTTTGATTTTGAAAGCGGAAAGTTATATGCCATAAGAGGCCGAAGTGGAACAGGTAAAACCACACTTTTATCACTTATAAGTGGACTTGAAAAATGTACTGAAGGTGAAATTATATTTGATGGTAAAAGTTTAAAAGATATGAATTTAGATAAGTATCGTAATAGTGATATAGGTATTGTCTTTCAAAGTTATAATTTGCTTCCCTTTATGACAGCTGCTGAAAATATAATTCTTTCAATAGATGCCAATGGGTTAAAAATAAAAAATAAAAAAGAAAAAGCAATTGAACTTATGGAAAAAGTAGGACTAAAAGCAAGTTATGCTGATCGTAAAGTATTAAGATTATCAGGTGGAGAGCAGCAAAGAGTTGCTATCGCAAGAAGTTTATCTTATAACCCTAAAATGATAATTGCGGATGAACCAACTGGAAATCTTGATAAGCAAACAGAAACTGAAATTTTAGAGATATTTAAAAAGTTAGCTCATGAAGAAAATAAATGTGTTATTATTGTAACTCATTCTCAAAATGTTTGTGATGCTGTTGATAAAATATATGACTTAAAAAAAATGCAAGAAAAATAAATGAATGCAATATTAAAAATTTCAATCATCATATTGAACTTATGTGTAATAAATTGGTTTTAGTTAAAGCAGTTGTAAAATATGTTTTACTATGCTAAAATAAGTTTATTAAATGTAATGAATTTATCTTTAGGGTGCAAGCCCCTTTTGCAAACGCACCAGATTGAGACCAAGCTCGGACTTTTATAGTTCGAGTTTTAAAATACTTAAATTTATGATATAATATAGTCGTTTGGAGTTTTATTTATGAAAAATTTAAAAGAATTACTAATTTATCAACAAAAAATATCAAATATTCAATATACGATTAATATTCTAAGGTGGGAATTAAAAATTTCTACTCCCAAACATTCAGAACAAAATTTAATAGATTTAATTGCTACTTATGAAAGTCAATTATTTGAACTTCAAACCGCAGAATATTATGGTAAATTGTTATGTAAAGTTATTAAAAATACTGATTTTAAAAAGCTTGAAAAAGCTGAACAAAACTATATTTATAATTTGTTAAGACATTATGAAGAAAAAAGAAAAATTCCTATGGATTTCTATACAAGATATATAAAATTAAAGAATGAATCTAATCTTATATGGAAAAATGCAAAAGAACAAAATAACTATCAATTATTTAAACCATATTTAAAACAAATAATTGAAATGACAAAGCAATATTATAGGTATATTGATAGTAACTCCAGTAATTTATATGATGTTATGTTAAATCATTATGAAACTGGTATGACAAGTGAAATTATAGACAAATTATTTGATGATTTAAAAAAGAGATTACTTCCTATAATACCAAAAAAATCTTCTAAAGAACTGTATAACGATAGATTTGAATATACTAATCAAGAATTAATTGATTGTGCTAAATTTTTATTAGAATATATAGGATTTGATATGAATAAAGGATTATTAGGAGTCTATCCACATGATTTTACAGAAAAAATGGGTATGAATGACATAAGAATAGCATTTAGATATACAAATAATCCGTTTGAATTTGTTACAACAATTATACATGAAGGTGGTCATGGAATTTTTGAACAAAATATAAAAGAAAACTTATCTAGATATGAGAATGTAACGATAGATAATTTATATGCTTTACATGAAAGCCAATCTAGATTTTATGAAAATATTTTAGGCAGAAATATAAATTTTTGGATACCAATTTATGACGAAATTAGTAAAAAGTTACATTTAAATTTATCTCTAGCTGAATTCATAGATGTATTAAACCACACTAAGCCAAATATTAAGAGAATTGAATCTGATGAATTAACATATTGTATGCATATAATTTTAAGGTATGAAATTGAAAGAGCAATATTTAATGATAATATTTCACTTGATGAACTACCAAATTTATGGAATAAAAAAATGAAGGATTATTTAGGAATTGTGGTAAAAAATGATTCAGATGGATTAATGCAAGATGTCCATTGGTCTGAAGGAGATTTTGGATATTTCCCTTCTTACCTGTTAGGAACTATATATGATGGAATGTTTATAGAAGCTATTGAGAAAAATGTAGGTAATTTGGATCAATTATTAAGAACAGGAAGAATAAAAGAAATAACAAATTATTTAATTGAAAATATTTATCAAAATGGTGGGGCATATACCTCTAGTGAAATAATCAAAAAAATGTGTAATTCAGAAATTTCGGTTGATCCAATAATAAGATATTTTGAAAAAAAATATTCTAAAATAAGATAAAAATATATATAGCAAATTGGTAAAAAAATTGAACTAGAAAAAATTAAATTAATGAACCTAAAAGTTTTAGGTAAATCATTAGTTAAAAAATTATAGATTAAGTATATAATTAAAATTAAAAATTTAATTTAACATACTATAATTAATAAATTATTTTTATTTTAAAAGTTGTTTTACTCCTTTCTTTAGAGTACCATAAAGGTTGAAAGTTGCATTTTTGCGATTTAATAATATATAAGTTCATAACACTTAATGTTATGGACTTTTTTCATTGCAAGTATAGCGATGACGAAATTATTCAAATAATACAAAAAAATAAATTTAAAATACTTCAATTTTTTTTCTTCAAGGAGGTTAATCCATTATATGAGATTTGCTTTTTTCATGATATAATAGGTAAGATAATTAAATATTTTTAAAAGGAGCATTTTTATGATAAAAAAAATATTAAAATCTGTATGTGAATATAAATTAGTAAGTATTTTAACCATTATTTTTATTTCATTAGAAGTTATATTAGATGTTTTAATACCCATTTTAATGACTAAAATCATTGATATTGGAATTAATCAAAAAAGTCTTAATGTTGTGTTGTTAATTGGGGGAAGCTTAGTTTTAGTAGCACTTTTTTCCTTAATATTTGGTTGGCTTTCAGGAAAATTTGCTGCAATTGCTTCTTCAGGATTTGCCAAAAATTTAAGACATGATATGTATTATAAAATACAAGAATATTCTTTTGAAAATATAGAAAAATTTTCTTCTTCTAGTTTAGTTACTCGTCTTACTACAGATGTAAATAATGTCCAAATGACTTATCAAATGTTAATTCGTATTGCCATTCGTGCGCCAATGATGTTTTTATTTTCTTTACTTATGGTTTTTAACATCCATGCAAAATTAGCTCTTATATTTTTAATTGTTGCACCGATTTTGGGATTTTTACTATTCTTTATTGCTAATAAAGCTCATCCATTATTTGAGAGTGTTTTTCATACTTATGATGATTTAAATAATAGAGTACAAGAAAATGTAAGAGGAATCCGTGTTGTAAAATCTTATGTTCAAGAAGATATAGAAATTTCCAAGTTTAAAGGAATTTCTCATAAAATTTATCAATTCTTTATGAAAGCTGAAAAATTAGTAGCACTTAATACTCCTATTATGCGTTTATGTATTTATTCTTCGATTATTTTTATTTCTTATTTAGGTTCTAAATTTGTTATTCAAGGAACACTTAGTACAGGAGAATTAACTGGAGTTATTACTTATGCAGTCCAAATTTTAAATAGTTTAATGATGTTATCTATGGTTTATGTAACCTGTATTATTTCAATTCCATCTATGGAACGAATCATAGAAGTATTAGAAGAAAAACCAACGCTTCAAAATGTTAAAAAACCTATTAAAAAAGTAGAAAATGGTGAAATTCAATTTAATCATATGAGTTTTTCTTATGTAAAAGATAAACTTGTATTAAAAGATATTAATTTAAAGATTAAATCTGGTGAAATGATTGGAATTATAGGTGGAATTGGATCTAGTAAAAGTACATTAGTTAATTTAATACCAAGACTTTATGATGTGACTTCTGGAAGTATTAAAGTAGCAGGAGTAGATGTACGTAATTATGATATCAATGTTTTACGTGATTCTGTGGCAATTGTTTTACAAAAAAATGTATTATTTAGTGGAACGATAAAAGAAAACTTACAATGGGGTAAAAAAGATGCGACGTTAGAAGAGATAAAGCAAGTATGCGAAATTTCTTGTTGTAATGAATTTATTTCAAAATTTAAAGATGGATATGATACTTATATTGATCAAGGTGGAACCAATGTTAGTGGTGGTCAAAAGCAAAGACTATGTATTGCAAGGGCATTATTAAAAAGTCCAAAAATTATTATTTTAGATGATTCAACAAGTGCCGTAGATACTAAAACAGATGCAACGATTCGTAAATCATTTCGTGAATATATTCCAGAGGTAACAAAAATAATTATTGCGCAAAGAATTTCTAGTGTTGAAGATTGTGACCGTGTTATTGTTTTAGATAATGGCGAAGTTTCAGATTTTGATACGCCAAAAAACTTATTAAAACATAATAAAATTTATCAAGAAGTTTACTACTCTCAAGTAAAAGGAAGTGATTCTAATGAGTAAAAAAAGCAAAAAAAACACACTTTTATGTCTATTAAAATATATTACTTCAAGATTTAAAAAACAATTAGCGATTATTATTTTAGCGATTATTATTAGTTCTGTTTGTCATGTATATGGTCAATTATTTTTGCAGACATTAATAGATGACTATATTACTCCATTAATTGGCGTAGAAAATCCTATATATACTTCCTTATTTAAAGCAATTGGATTTATGGCATTAATTTATGTTATTGGAGTTTTTACAACATGGTTATATTCAAGATTAACAGTTAATGTAAGTCAAGGGGTATTAAAACAAATTCGTGATGATATGTTTGAACATATGGAAACATTACCAATTCGTTATTTTGATGATAATAATCATGGAGATATTATGAGCTATTATATTAATGATACAGATGCTTTAAGAGAAATGATTTCTCAAAGTATTCCAAACTGTGTATCTAATGGTGTATTAATATTAGCATCTTTTATTTCTATGTTAACATTAAATGTATATTTAACTTTGATGATTATTTTTGGTGTTAGTATTATGCTAATTATAGCAAGATATATTGGTAAAAAATCATCAGCTTATTTTATTGCCAGGCAAAAGACTGTAGCAAAGGTAAATGCTTATATAGAGGAAATGATAGATGGTCAAAAGGTAATTCAAGTTTTTACTCATGAAGAAGAATCAAAGAAAAAATTTGACGAATTAAATGAAGAATTATGTGAAAATACAACAAATGCTAATATATATGCTAATATCATTATGCCAATCATGGGAAATATAGGATATTTAGTATATGTAGCAATTGCTGTTTTAGGTGGATTCCTTGCAATCAAAACAACAACATTATCTGTTGGGGCAATTGCCTCTTTCCTATTATTAACAAGAGGATTTACCATGCATATTAATCAATTATCACAACAATATAATTCAATTGCTTTAGCCTTAGCAGGTGCTAATAGAATTTTTGAATTAATTGATGAAGAAAGTGAAAAAAATGATGGGAAAATTACTTTAGTAAATGCTTTACGCCAAAAAGATGGAACATTAAAAGAAGCAGATAATTATACTGGTATTTGGGCATGGAAAAATCCCCAAAATAAGGAATTAATTGAATTGAAAGGAGATATTCGCTTTAATGCAGTTGATTTCTCTTATGTAAAAGGTAAAAAAGTATTAGATGATATTAGTTTATATGCCAAACCTGGTCAAAAAATTGCCTTTGTTGGAGCAACTGGAGCAGGTAAAACAACTATTGCTAATCTTATTAATCGTTTCTATGATATTGAAGAAGGTGTTATCTTATACGATGGTATTAATATTAAAAATATTAATAAGAATGATTTAAGAAAATCACTTGGTATGGTGTTACAAGATGTTAATTTATTTACTGGAACTATTATGGAAAATTTACGATATGGAAGAGCAAATGCTAGTGATGAAGAATGTATTGAAGCAGCAAAACTTGCCAATGCCGATAAATTTATTGAAAAATTACCAAATGGTTATAATACATTCATTACTGATAATGGAGATAACTTATCTCAAGGACAACGTCAATTACTAGCAATAGCAAGATGTGCAGTAAGTAATCCACCAGTTATGATTTTAGATGAAGCGACTTCTAGTATTGATACCCGTACAGAAAAAGATGTTCAAGACGGAATGGATAAATTAATGGAAGGACGAACGGTATTTGTCATTGCCCATCGCCTATCAACTATTCGTAATGCTAAAGCAATTATGGTATTAGAAAAAGGAAGAATTATTGAACGTGGAAATCACGAAGACTTGATGAAAGAAAAAGGCAAATATTATGAGTTATATACTGGTGCTTTTGAACTTGAATAACT
>CANRKJ010000034.1 GCA_947631185.1 uncultured Clostridia bacterium
ATATATGCAATTAAAAATGGCATATAAAACACTAAAAATTTATAACTTAAAAAAATAAAAATTACTATTGCAATTACAATTAAACTCTGTTTAATCCAATACTTATAATCCATAATTAAACCTCATCGCTTTGCGGGCGCCCAATGAGTGCCCCTACATTTATTTTATTCAAATTCTTTATTTTAATTTTGCGGGCGTCCGATGAACGCCTCTACAATTTTTTTATTATTTTTATTTTTGCGAGCGCCAGATGAACGCCTCTACAATTTTTTTATTATTTTTATTTTTGCGGGCGCCAGATGAACGCCTCTACAATTTTTTTATTATTTTTATTTTTGCGGGCGCCCAATGAGCGCCCCTACATTTATTTTATTCAAATTCTTTATTTTAATTTTGCGGGCGTCAGATAAACGCCCCTACAATTTTTTATTATTTTTATTTTTGCGGGCGTCCGATGAACGCCCCTACAATTTTTTATTATTTTTATTTTTGCGGGCGCCCAATGAGCGCCCCTACAATATTTAAATTTAATGGCGCCCAATGAGCGCCACTACAATATTTAAACATTACAATTTGTATCACATATACATTCAAAAGTTTCTCCTACTTGTTTTGTTGATACATTATTATTTTGTGCCAAATCTCCTACTGAAAGCATTCCTACTATTTCACCATCTTGAATAACAGGAAGTCTTCTGATTTGATTTTCAGCCATATATTTACAAGCTTCATCTAAATCTGTATCTGGTGTAGTCTTTATAACCTCTGTATTCATAATATCTGATGCTTTAGTATTAGCACAATTTAAATTATTTGCTATACATCTAGTTATTATATCTCTGTCTGTTATTAAACCTACTACGTGATTGTGATTATTACAAATTGGTATACTTCCTACTTTGTTACTGCTCATTAGTTTAGCAACTTCTGATAATGTACTATCAGGAGATGCTTGTACTACATTATGAGTCATACAATCTTTAACTCTCATAAAAATTACCTTCCTTATTATATCATATAAATATAATTTTGGACGAACTAATTTAATATTTTTTATATGTTTTGCTCGCCCATACTAATTATTTTAAAGTGAATTATTTATTTCACTTAATTTTATTATTTTCATAAATATATTTTTTATTCGTTAGAACATGTATCTTTGTTCATAATAATTTGGAATATTTTGGTATCCATACATAGAATTATTTGACATCCTTCTTAAATTATTTCTATTAATTATTTCTTTTATAATTAATATTTTTATTAAATCTTTTAATAAATTTGAAGAATTTTGATTATTATTAGAAGGATCTGAAACTTGTGAATTAGAATTCCCAGTGTTTTGAGTATTATTTTGAGAATTGCTATTTGTTCTTTGATTTGTTGTTGTACTCGTAGTAGTATTATTTTTATTTTCACTATTTGTAGACATATTTTCTCCTTCAATAATATTATATACAGTATCTACCATAGAATTTAAATTATCATCATTTATATATTGGTAGTTGTTTCCTGTTACTACTCTTGAAACAACAGGTTGAATAATTCTATAAATATCTGGATACATATTATTGTAATTTGGATACATGTTATTATAATTTTGATTACCATTACTAAAATTAGAATTCATATTTACATTAGGATTATTAAATGCTAAATTAGGATTTTGCATATTGTATCCCATATTAGGATATCCAATATTCTGATTAGGCATTTGATTAAAATAAAAAACATCTCTCATATAATCATCATAATTTTGATAGTACATAAATATATTCCTCCTTTTTTATAATTATATTAAAAATTCATAATTTTAGAACATATTTTGGAAAGGAATCTTTGCGCGTAGCGCTTTTGTATAATATTTCCTATTATATAAAAAAATAGGTGATACACCCATTCTTTTCTATTTTACTATTTGATTTACTAATTCTTTAAAATATTTTCCTCTTTCTGCAAAATTTTTAAACATATCAAAACTAGCACTGGCTGGAGAAAATAAAACTATATCACCTTTAACAGATATTTCATTTGCAATTCTAACAGTTTCTTCTAATGTATTACATCTATATATATCTATTTTTTTCACTGAATGTTTCATTTCTTTTTCAATTGCTTTTTGTATTTTATCAGCTGTTTGACCAAGCAAAATCAATGATTTACAATTATCTAAAATTGGTTTTGCAAGAGGTGTATAATCTAAATTTTTATCATATCCTCCAGCAATCAATATCATATTTTTAAATGGAAAAGCATTAAGCCCTGCCATTGTTCTAGTTGGACTAGAACTTACAGAATCATTATACCACTTCACTCTGTCTTTTGACTCTTTTACTAATTCTAATCTATGTTCAACTCCAGGAAAATCTTTAAGAGCTTCTCTTACATCTCCTATTTCACATAAATCTCTTGTAGCAGCAATACTACATGCAACATTTTCAAGATTATGTGTCCCCCTTAGTAATATGTCTTTACTATCTAATATATGTGCTCTTAAATCAGACACACTAAATTTAATTTTTCCATCTTCAACTATATATCCATTAGATATTTTGTTCTTACTAGAAAACATAATTACTTTTCCAGGAGCTTCTTTTTCAAATTCCCTTGTTATTTCATTATCATAATTTAAAATTAATGTTCCATATTTATCTTGATACTTAAATATATTTTTCTTTGCTTCTATATATTCTTCCATACAACTATGTATGTCCAAATGATTTGGAGTTATATTTGTTATAACAGAAATTTTAGGGCTAACTTTCATTCCCATCAATTGAAAACTACTTAATTCTAAAACAACAATATCATCTGGTGTCATTTTTTCTATTTCTGTAAACAAAGGAATTCCTATATTTCCTCCTAAAAAGCAATTATAACCTTTTTTACTTAATATTCTATGAATTAATGTTGTAGTAGTGGTCTTTCCGTCACTACCTGTAACTCCTATAACTAAACCTGGGCACAATTCAATAACCATTTCAATTTCAGTTGTTATTATAGCACCTCTTTGAGCCTCTTCAACAAGTTCAAAAGTTGTAGGTAAACAACTAGGTGAACGAAAAATAATATCAAAACCTTTTAGGTTTGATAAGTAATTTTTTCCAAGAAAAAATTTCATTCCATGTGATACGACTTTATCCATAACAGTTTTATCAACTTCATCAATCTCTTTTTTGTCAAAAACTGTTACTTCAGCTTTATATTTATTTAAATAATCAATAAGTGGAATATTACTAATTCCTAATCCTATCACTGCTACCTTTTTTCCTGATAAATAATTATTAAATTCTTCTAATTTTTTATTAACATACATCATAAAAAATCTTACCTTCCTTCGATTGTATTTCCTCCATAACTTTTTTCTATATTACTCTTAACCTGCTCTATACAATCTTCCAAATCATTTTTTACCATATAAAAATTTCTATCAGCATTTAATACATATGAATATAAACTTTTTATAAATTTAGCTCTTAAATCCAAATTTTTAATCTCTCTATTTTTATAATACATTGCAAAAATATAATGTTGGATTGTAGGAACTAAAATTTCAAATTTATTTGACATTTTACAAATATCAAAATTTTCATTTGCAGGACTATCTAATCCAAGCTTTTGTAAAGAGCTACCTAATAAAGCTACTTTACTAATAGAAGCCGAAATACAATTATTTTTATTAATATTTTTATATTTTATTAAAAGATATGAAGATTTATTAACTAAATAAGAAAGCTCAGTAATCTCTCCAGTTTTTTTATCTGATTCAAAAATTTCAACAAAGTCTACATCTTTAAATTTATTCTTATATTCTTCAGAATTAAAATCGCTATCATTTTCTATAAAACTTTTAAATCTTTTCTCATTGATAAATTTATTTCTTTTTTGAGTAAATAAATATTTATTATCAGAAATTTTTATACCAATATAATTTGACGTTTTATTTACCAAATAAGAATCATTATTATCACAAATAAACCCTCCAATAGTAGTTGAAAATTTATCTGCTTTATATATATTAAAGTTATTCTTTTCTTCACTTTTAAATATTTCAAATAAATACTCATTTACTTTATTAAAAATCAAAATCTTCACATCCCATTATTATATTCGGTTTTATAAATATTTATTTCATTTTTTAGTACATTTAACATATCTTTATGATTATACCCTAGATAATTAAATTTATAATATATTACCATATTTTTTTTTAATTATCAATATTTGCATAAATTATATTTAAATCATTTATTGTTATGTAAACATACTTTTATTATTTTCATAAAATATAATGTACAAGATAAAGGTGGTGATAATTTGAAAATTGATAATAAAAACATTGGATTTGCACTTACAGGTTCTTTTTGTACTTTTGATAAAACAATAAACGAAATGGAAAAGCTGTCTAAAAAATGTAATATTTTTCCTATTATGTCTTTTAATAGTTATAATTTAGATACTAAATTTGGAAAAGCTATTGATTTTAAAAATAGAATTGAGAAAATTTGTAATAAAAAAATTATTTGTTCAATTCAAGAAGCAGAACCTATTGGACCAAAAAAAATGCTAGATATTTTACTAATTGCTCCATGTTCTGGAAATACAATATCCAAACTTGCAAATGATATTATAGATACTCCTGTTACTATGGCTTGTAAATCAGCTCTTAGGAACTCTACTCCAATTGTTATTGGTATATCTACTAATAATGCATTATCTGGAAACGCTGAAAATATTGGGAAATTACTTAATAGAAAAAATTATTTCTTTATCCCGTTTAAACAAGATAATCCAATTACTAAACCTAGATCTATTGTCTTTGACTTTAGTTATATTGAAAAAACTATAGAAGAGGCTTTAGATTATAAACAAATTTCTCCTATTATTTTATGAATATAAATTTTACTTATAACAAAAGCGAACTTTTTTATATTAAAAAAGTCCGCTTTTACTATTATATAAATTTATTATGGTAAATAATCTGCTGGATTTACTCTTCTTCCGCCTATGCAAATTTCAAAATGTAAATGAGGCCCTGTTGCATTTCCTGTTTGTCCTATATTTCCAATTTGTTGTCCTTGTGAAACATAATCTCCAACATTAACTCTTCTTGAACCTGGTTGCATATGTGCATAAAGTGTAGATGTTCCATCTTGATGATCTATTTGAATTTGTTCTCCATAACTTATATATTTGCCACTCGAATTAACAGTTGCACGTGATTTTATAACAACTCCTGCCTTAGCTGCCAAAACAGGTAGTCCATCAACAGCACCTTTTGAATTTCTTGCAAAATCTGATCCTGTATGACCTTTATATCCATAAATTCCGGTAGTTATATCTGCTTTAGTTCTTCCTGGAACTGGGCAAATAAATCCCCCTGCTGATGCCACACTAACAGATGTATAAGTACCATTTGATATAGATTGAATTGCTGCATTTGATGCAGCTTCTAATATTTCTCTTTTATCTGCTTCAAATTGATCAATTTCAGCTTGTACTTCCTTTTCTTCTGCAGAAAGAACAGCCACTTTTGAATCTTTTTCTGCCTTAGCTAATTCTAAAGAAGTTTTATTTGTTTGAATACTTTGTTTTGTTGTTTCAACTTCAACCTTAGTATCTTCTAAATTAGATTTTTCTTCTTCAATTTGTAATTTTAAGTTTTTAATTTGATTTAAAAGTTCTGTATCATATGTACTAAGTTGTTCAATTAAATAATAATTAGAAATAAATTCTGTTATACTATTTGAACTTAATAAAACATCTAAATATGAAACTTTACCAGTTGTATACTGAGCTACAAGTCTTTTATCTAATAAAGCTTGTCTATCATCATATTCTTTTTGCTTTTCATCTATTTCTTTCTGTTTTCCAACAATTTCAAAATTCAATGTTTCTAATCTAACATTTAATTCTGAAATCTGACTTTCTAATTCTGAAATTTGACCTGTTAAATTTTCTAATTCTTTCAAAGCTACAGATTTTTCAGATTGTATACTAGATAATTTATCTTCAGATTGATTTATTTTAGAATTTAAATCTGAAATTGAGTTCTCTGCAAAAGCAACTATATTAATCGATATTATTAAAATAAATATTATAGTTAAATAAACAATTTTTTTCATTTTTTTACCCTTTACAATAAAATTCATGATAAGTATATATATAACAAAAATTTTTTTCAAGAGAACATTAGTTTAATATGAATTTTTTGTTTCTACTTATAGCCATAGCTTATAAGTGATTTATTAATTTGTGTTTTTTTTTATTTTATAAAACTTATTCTTTACTAATATTATCAGCTATAACTTCTCCCATATATTCTTCTGGAAAAACTATTTCATCTACACCAATTTTTGTTAAAACTTTAGAATGCATTTTACTTCCTGCTTTTGCAATAACTTTAGAAACACCATTTTCTTTTAGTGTCATACAAGCTATTACACTTACAGCAATACTTTCTCCCATTGCTACAACCCCAAAATCAAAATCTGAAAGTGGCAAATTATCCATTAAATCAAAATCTGTTACATCCATACATAATGCTTTTGTAACAAATTTGCTTGCTTTTTCAACATTAACCATATCTTTATCTATAGCTAATACTTCTATTCCTTTATCTTCTAAGTTTTTTGCCACTGTCATTCCAAAAAAACCTAATCCTATTATTACACATTGTTTTTTCATTTTATTTTCCTCATTTCTTATAATTATAACATTAAATCCGCATTTGGATAAGTAATTGAATTATTATGCTTTTTATTTTTAAAAGATAATAATGCCATTAAAGTTAATATACCTAATCTTCCTATATACATATATATTATTAAAATCACTTTCGATAAATATGATAAGTCGGCTGTACTAAAAGTTTCTAATCCTGTTTTAGAAACAGCTGAAACCAGTTCAAATATTAAATCTTCTGAAGCAAAACCTTTATCAGCTCCTAGCATTATTAAAAATCCAATAAAAACAAAAAATACATATGATATTACTATTGTTATAGATTTTTTTATAGTTTGATAATCAATTTTTCTATAACCTATAATTATTTCTTCATTTCTGATTGTTGCATATGGTAATAGTATCATTAATACAAAATTAGTAATTCTTATACCTGATGTCGCTCCTCCTATAAACATTAAAAATGTTAATAATAATTTACTAACTCTATCTAGACTAGATAAACTAAAAGTATATAAGCCTGTACTTCTACATGTTACACTTAAAAATAATGATTGTAAAAATGTTATATTAGGAGATAAAAGTTTAAATAATAATGTAGGAACTAAAATTAATAATATTGATGTAACTATTATTATTTTTGAATATACTTGTAAATGTTTATTTCTATACTTTATACTACTATGAACATTTTCTATTACAAAAAATCCTATACTTCCCAAATACATAAGAGAAATAATTATCAAATTTATAAATATATTATCGGTATATCTACAAAAACTATTATCTCCTAAAATATCAAAACCAGCATTACAGAAAGCTGAAATAGAATGAAATAGTCCATACCATAAACCTTTTTTCACACCATACTCAGGAACAAAAAATATTGATAGTAAAAGTGCTCCAAAAAATTCTATAAAAAAAGTATATTTTACAATTTTATAGGTTTTTTCTTTTACTTTTGAAAGATTATTTAAATTTATTTCATTACTTAATATTAATGTATTTGATAAATTAATTTTCTTATTTTTTGCAAATAAAATAAATGAATATAACATCATAAATCCTAATGAACCAACTTGTATTGAAACCATTAAAACAATTTTCCCAAAAACTGTAAAATTATTTGCAATATTAATTGTTGTTAAACCAGTCCCTGTTATAGAAGATGTCGCAATAAATAAACTGTTAAAAAAACTTATTCCATATTTAGTACTAATAGGCAATATTAGTACTAATGCAAATAATAAAATAAGTAAAATAAAACTAAAAACAGGTATCATATAAATTCTTTTTTGTTTCAACATTTTATTACTCTTAATTTTGCAAAATTAGTGTCTTTTTTTAATGACTTTTAATCTTGCAAACTCCTCTCTTTCTGCTTCTTCTAATATATTTTGGATATTTTTCGCAATTTGCTCATCTCTTGGAATTATTATTTCACTAAGTGCATTTGATCTTCTTTGTACTTTTTCAATATTTTGATTTAATCTAAATATAATATTTTCAATTTGAGCAAATTCAATTAAATATTTTTTTACTTCATTAAATTTAATTATTGCTTCATCAACAGATGAAGTAGTATTATATAATCCATAATTTATTTTTATATCTTGTTCATTATAAACTATTGAAGGAATCTCAACTCCCATAACACTTATATATCGTATATCTATATCATTTTCAGTTTTTACACCTGTTGAAATGTCCAAAAGTTCATCTATTCCTATATCTACACTTGCAACATTTAATGCATTCATAGCATCATTAATAATATCTTTTCCTTTTTCTCTAAGTTCATTGTATTTTTTCTTATATTTTTCTAATTCATTTTGAAGAATTAGTTTTTTTTGCTCTAATAAATTACGACCTTCTTTTGATTGATTAATAAATTCTTTTAACTTTATTAAATTATTTTTTGTTGGAATATCTCTAATTCCCATATTTTCCTCACCTATAATTTAGTTATTTCACTTTCTGGTAATATTTTTAATAAATCAATTGCTAAATCTAAAGTTTGTTCAATTGTTCTATTTTCATAATTATCTTGATTTATAAATTTTGATTCAAATTCATTTCCAAATTCTAAATATTTTTTGTCTGTATCACTTAAATCATTTTCTCCTAATACTTTAGCAAGTGCTCTGACTTCCTGAACTTTAGAATATGAAGAAAATATCTGATCAGATATTTTAGCATGATCTGCTCTAGTATATTTCTCTCCTATTCCATCTTTCATAAGTCGTGAAAGTGAATCTAATATATTTATTGGAGGCGAAATTCCTTTTTGATAAAGTTCTCTGCTAAGAACTATTTGCCCTTCAGTTATATAGCCTGTTATATCAGGAATTGGATGTGATATATCATCATTTGGCATTGTTAAAATTGGAATTTGAGTTATTGAACCAGGATTGCCTTTTATTTTGCCAGCTCTTTCATAAATAGATGCAAGATCTGTATATAAATATCCAGGGAATCCTTTTCTACTTGGTATTTCTTCTTTCAAGGTTGAGATTTCTCTTAATGATTCCGCATATGATGTCATATCTGTTAATACAACTAATATTTGCATTCCTAAGTCAAAAGCTAAATACTCTGCACATGTCAATGCGATTTTAGGAGTTAAAAGTCTTTCAATTGAAGAATCATTAGATAGATTTTGAAACATAACAACTTTTGATAAAACACCACTTTCTTCAAAGCTTTTTCTAAAAAATTGTGCTGTTTCATATTCAGCTCCCATAAGACCAAATACTATACCAAATTTTCCTTCTCCAGTTATATTTGACTGTCTAATTATTCTTTCTGTTAATTCATTATGATTTATTCCACTTCCAGAAAAAATAGGAAGTTTCTGGCCTCTAATTAGTGTCATTAAACCATCTATTGTTGATATTCCTGTTTGTATATAATTTCTTGGATATTCTCTTGCCATTGGATTTATAGGATTTGAATTTATATCTCTTTCAATACTTGCATCTAATTTTCCGAGATTATCTATCGGCTCACCTGTTCCATTAAAAACTCTACCAAGCATATTAGGAGAAAGTTTCATCATAAGTGGTTTACCTTTAAAACATGTTTTTATTTCTTTATTTTCAATTCCAGATGTTCCCTGATAGACTTGTATTGTAGTAACATTTTCATCCATCCTTATTATATTTCCAATTCTTTGCTCTCCATTTTTTAAAACTATTGTTACTTGTTCTTCAAAAGCTATATCTTTTGGAGTTTTTATGAACACAAGAGGTCCGTTTATTTCTTCTAAACCTATATATTCAATTTTCAATTATTTTCACCTCTTTATATGTGATTTTTATATTCTTCTTCTATCTTTTTAAGTTCAACCTTTATCTTCTGTTCAAAATCATTAAATTTTTCTAAATGATTATTATCTATTTCAAATTTTATTTTTTTATAATCATCTAGAATTCCTGTTTTCTTAATAGCTGATATAGGTATACCTTTTTCAATCAATTTTAGTGATCTTTCATAAATTAAAATTATTGATTTAATCATTAAAAATTGTTTTTTTATTGGAACAAATGTATCTATTTCATTAATAGCACTTTGTTGTAAAAAACCTATCCTTATTGCAGATGCTACTTCCAAAATTAATTTTCTACTGTCTGATAAAACATCTTGTCCAACAACTCTAGATATTTCTAATAATTCGTTTTCCTCTTCTAATAATTTTACTATTTTAGCCCTTATATCCCAAAAGTCTAAATCAACATGCTCTTCATACCAATTTTGTAAATCAGATAAATATTCACTATAACTTATATTCCAATCTACAGCAGGATAATGTCTTGAATAAGCTAAATCTCTTTTAAGTCCCCAAAAAGTATGAATAAATCTTTTTGTATTTTGAGTTACAGGTTCAGAAAAATCCGAACCTTGTGGTGAAACCGCACCTATTATAGTAACTGAGCCTAAACTTCCATTAAAATTTTCTACCAATCCAGCTCTACCATAAAATTGTGAAAGTCTTGATGGTAGATATGATGGAAATCCTTCTTCTGCAGGCATTTCTTCAAGTCTTCCTGAAATTTCTCTAAGTGCTTCTGCCCACCTAGACGTAGAATCAGCCATAATTGCAACATTATATCCCATATCTCTATAATATTCTGCAATTGTTATTCCTGTATATATTGATGCTTCTCTGGCAGCAACAGGCATATTTGAAGTATTTGCAATTAAAACAGTTCTTTCAATTAGAGGTCTATTTGTAGTAGGATCAATCAGTTTTGGAAAATCCTCTAGTACTTCTGTCATTTCATTTCCTCTTTCACCACAACCAATATATACTATAATATCTGCATTACTCCATTTTGCAAGTTGGTGTTGAAGCATAGTTTTACCAGTACCAAATCCTCCAGGAAGCATTGCTGTTCCACCTTTAGCAATAGGAAACATTATATCGACAACTCTTTGACCTGTAATTAGTGGTTCCTTTATTGTTAATCTATTTTTATATGATCTTGGAGTTTTAGAAGGACATTTTTGTATCATTGTAATTTCATATGTTTTTCCATCATTTGAAAGTACTTCAGCTAAAGTTTCATTTGGAAAATATTCAGCCTCTGGAACTAATTTAGTTATTTTTCCTTTTATCTTATATGGAATCATAATCTTATTTGTAATAAGTTTAGTTTCATTTACTGTTCCAATTATAGAACCATATTCAACTTCATCTCCAATTTTAACAGATGGAAAAAATCTCCATTTTTTTTCTAAAGATATTCCTATACTTGAAATACCTCTTTTTAAAAAATCTCCTGTTTTTTCTTGCAAATCTTTAAGAGGTCTTTGAATACCATCAAATATATTTCCGATAATACCTGGTCCTAAAATCAAAGAAAGTGGCTCTTCTGCTCCTTCAACTTTTTCACCGATTTTTAGACCTGTAGAACTTTCATATACTTGAATTGTTGCTACATCTTTTTTTAATTTTATAACTTCACCAAGAATTCTATCTTCTCCAATATAAACCATATCATTCATAGCAAAGTCGCCATCTCCTCTTGCTTTAATGACAGATCCATTAATAGAGATAATATATTTTTCCTGCAATATTTTCACCTCTAATCTTTTTCTTCTTTTAACTTTTCTTCTAAACTATTTAACATTGTATTATCTATATATACTGAATTTGATTTTAATACACAGCCTCCAATATATGAATTATCTATTTCAAAAATTTCTACATTATTTTTTTCTTTAATAATTTCACCAAATTTTCCAAAATCTTTTGAAGTTATTCCTATACTAAAATTGTCTATATTATTAGCATTTGAAATAACAAATTCAATAGATTTTAGTAAATAATTTTTATAATCCTCATTTTCTGTGTATTCTTGTAATTTCTTGATAACACATTGTTTTAAGTCAATTTCTAAATCTTCTCTAGCTTTTAATATATCCTTTTTACAAGCTGTTTGATAATAAAATATATTTTTCATATAATCTTTTTCAATTTTCTCAACTGATTTTTCAAAATTCCATTCTTTTCTTGCTTTATATTCATCAAGTTCAGCTTTCATCTGCTCTTCTAGCTCTTTAGAAATTTCATCTTTTAATTTTTCACTTTCTTTTGATGCTAAGTTTAAACAACTTTCTTCAAATTCTTTTAATTTTTCTTCTAATTTCATAAAATCCTCCAAATTAGATTTTTACAATTAATGGAATCTTTTTAAACTCTTTTATATAATCTAATTTTTCTTTATTTTGATTATAAATATTATCTGTTACAACCAATATTCCTATTTCTGTGTCTTTGATTATATCATCAATTTTTTTATCAACTTCGTCTTTATCATTTATAACACTGGATTGTATTCCAGATAATTTTAAACCTAGTGCAGTTTCTAGAGAATCACTTATACAATAAATTTTCATAATATTATTATTGATAACTTTATTTTAGTTATCTTCTCCTCTATATTTTACTTAAAATCATAATAGAAATAATCAATCCATAAATTGCGATACCTTCAGCCAAACCTGCAAATATAACAGCTTTTCCGAGTAAACTTGGATTTTCACTTATAGCTCCAACTGCACTTGATGCAACAACTGCAACAGCTATACCAGATCCAATTGCTGATAAACCTACTGCTAAAGCAGCTGCAACTAAACCTACTCCATTTGTAGTACTTGATTGCTCCTCAGTTTGACTGCTTTCTGGAGTATCTTCTGTTTGAATTCTAGATGAGGCAAAAGCCACTCCAGTTGTCATTATAAAACTTATTAATAAAATACTTAAAACTAATCCTACTTTTTTTAACATTTTAAATTACCTCTTTTCTTAATTTTTTGATTGAACTTCTATAGATTCATATTCTCTTCCATCACCTTCATAAAATCTACTAAATAGTTCATAATATTCAAGCCTTAACACTTGGATCCCTACTATAAGTCCTTCTAAGACAATTACTATTATATTTCCAATAATAGAAATAGCTATATTTCCAGCTGTATTTCCCATATCTGCCAATAAATATATTGCCATACATAATCCTGCATGATTTATAGCAAAAGCAGCAAGTCTTAAAAATGAAATTGTATTGCTTAAAAATGATAATATCATTTCTAATAACTCAAATATCTTTTCTATAAATCCAGACTCCGAATTCTCTTTCTTTGATAACAGTATTTTTTCAATATTATCATTAAACAATATTATAAGTAACAGTATTATTGAAACTACAACAACAGCAGTAATAGGAATCAAAAACTTTCCTTTTATAAAGTAATATGCAACTGAAAAAATAATTAAGCAATACATAATAAAACCTGCTAGTCCATTGCCTTCTAAAAAAGTTTTTTTAAAGTTTTTGGTTTTTATTCCATTTATAATATTAAGTAACATAGCAATTATAATTAAAATACTTCCAACAGCTATACCAGAAATTAACATAGTATTTATATTTTCCATTGGAGAAACCAATATTGGTTTTATAATGTCTTCTTTTCCAAATACACTTCCATATAAGAAGCCAAATATTATAGAAAAAATTCCTCCATCTACCAAAATTGCGCCTGCCTTAATTTTCTTAATAAGTAAAAATATTCCAGCAATAAAAATTACTGCACCATGTCCAACATCTCCAAACATGAATCCAAATAATAAACATGTGACTATCGCTATAAATGCAGTTGGATCAAGTTCTTGAATATTTGGAACACCATACATTTTTACTATAGTTTCAAAAGGTTTAAATAAGCCAAAATTCTTAAGTTTAGTTGGTGGTTTCATATCCTTTTTTGCATCTTTTATAACAAACTCTATACCTAAAATTCCATTAAGCATATTAATCATATCTTTCATCATAGATTCTGGAACCCATACAACTATATAAAATACATTATTTTGGTCTTTTACAATATATTTTTTTAAATTGTTAATTTTTTCATAAATTATAAGTTCATTATGAATATTTATTAATGCATTTCTAGCTTCAAGTTCTATATTTTCAAGGTTTTGGTTCTCTTTTTTTATTATATTTTCATTTTCTAAAATATCTAAACGACATTTATCTACAAATTCTAAAGGTTTTCCTTGAATTTCATCTGGTAAACGAATTCTTTCAAATTTTCTCATATTAAAATAGCCATCTACATCTGGTGCAAATTCTTCAGTGGTAAAATAAATAATCCAAGTTTCTTCTTGTGTTTTTTCTACTTCAAAAAAAATAGCATTAAGATTATCAATATCTCTTTTTATCTCATCTATATTCTCATTTGGAATATTTCCATATCTAAATTTTAGATATTTACATTCATATAATTTTCTTGCTTCTATATCAATTTGTTTTAACCTCTCTATAGGTTTAATGAATTCTTTGATTTCTTGTATTCTATTTTTACATTTTTCAATATTTTTTAGACTTGTTTCATATCGTGTGTTAATATCATCCAATTTTGAATCTAAATCATCTATAGAATTTCCAATAAATCTTTTACTAGAATAATCATCCGAATAATCTATATTAAATTTATTCATAAGGTTTGTACATTTTTTTAACGAATCTTTTACCCTATAATCATATTCGTAATAATTAAGTTTCCAACCTTTATTATAAATTTTCTTAGCATCTTCAATTTGTATATTGCAATTTAGTAAATATTTTGCAATAAAATTTTCTAAGTCACTATCTTTCCCTGTGATACTAAGAAGTTTCATTTGTTCAACAGACATATTTTTCCCTTTCTTTTGTATTTTATATTATATTAACAACTAGTTTCTTTAAAATATCAGTTCTACTTAAATTATATCTAATTCCTTCAATAATATTTGTTATATCATTATTTTCTAAATCAACAATGTTTATATAAGAATAAATAAAATTAATATTAAACATATTATTTTTAAAAATCTTTTTGTTTTTATCATATAATATTTTGGATATCATTTGCTCTAAATTTTCTTCATTTCCTGTTACCAATTTTTTATAAACTGTTTTTTGTAGAATATTTTCAAATTCTTCATAATCACTTGAGTTTATTAATAATTTAATTTCATCTTTTGATATTTTATAAAAATATTTTATTATTGTATTCCAAATTTCTTCTTCATTGAATTTATAAAATTTTTTAGTTCTATATATCCATGCAATATTCTCTAAATCAATTTGACTTCCAATAATATCCTTTAATATAGGATTTCTCTTAGTTTCAGCAATTTCTATCATTTTTTTGAAATACATTATATCTAATTTGTTTTCAACTTCGAAAATATTTATTTCTTTTATATTACTATCTTCATATTTTTTAAAAATTTGATAATATGGAGTTTTTTTTATAAGAGTTAAAAATTCTTCAAAACTCGTTACATTATTTAAACCTCTTATTTCTTTAAATATAATCTCAGTCCAAATCTCAACATTACTTAAATCTTCATTTAAAATACTTCTAGAATATATTTTTCTAAAAACACTTTTAATGCAACGAATTTCATATTTTGATAAAAAAAGTTTTAGATAATATTTTGAATTTTTATTTAACAATCCTTCAATCTTTTGTATATCTTTAATTAAATTTTTGTCTAATTGTGTTTCTATTTCAATTCTATCAGCATTTTCTGAAAGAAATTTAAATTCATCTTTCTTACTCTTCAGAAATAGTAAAGCTTTTTCCGAATCAGGCTGTTTCGAAAGTTCTGAAAAATCTTCTAAAGTAAGTTTCTTTGAATACATCGCTTTTAACTTAGTATTGATACTTGGATACATTAAAGACAATTCCATTTAACTATCCCCTTTTATTATAGATTTAAAAATCTCATTAACTAATCTGTCTTTTTCCATCTGAAATTTTGCTTGTAATTCTAAAATTCCATTTTGTTTAATTTCTTCCATAGCCAATTTTTTTTCTTCTAGTAATCTCTTGTATTCTTTTTTTCTAAAATCAATTTTAAAATCATAAGTAGCATCAATTTCTCTTTTTCGTTTAGCGATTTCTTCTGAAACATATAAATCTAAATTATTCTTTTTTTCCTGATATTCAAGTATTATACTTTTTGCATGATTATCAATTTCTAATAATTTATTAATTATTTCTTCCATAACCACTCCTTTATAATATATAATTGTATCCCTAATTGGTAAAAAATACAACACGTGTTTAAAATTTTTTAAATAAAAATACAGATTTTACAAAATTATAATTTGTAAAACCTGTATTCATTTTATATAGTATTACATCTAAAAATCTGTTGTTATTATCTACCAACTTTATTACAATATTTTTGTATCATTGCAGCAGCTTCTGCTCTTGTTGCATTTCCCTTTGGATTTAGCGTTCCATTATCATTTCCTGTAATTACTCCTTTGCTTACTGCCCATTGCATTGCTGATAATGCATAACTATCTATTGATTTATAATCTTTAAATTTATTTAAACCTGTTGTAGACTTTATATCTTTCTTTTTAAATCCAGCATAATTTTTTAATATTGCTGCCAAATCTTGACGAATTATATTATCATTTGGTCCGAATTTTGTAGTTCCATCATATCCATGTACTATTCCATTATTTACAGCCCATTTAACTGCTTTTGCATAATACTCTTTTGTTGATACATCTGAAAATTTAGATTTTCCATCATTATTTGGTGAACCTTCCATTCTATATAGAATAGTTACTATCATTCCTCTTGTTAATTTATCATTTGGTGCAAATGTTTTATCATTATAACCAGATATTATTCCATTTAAATAAGTATAACTTACTGCTGAATAAAACCAATCAGTAGTTTTTACATCTGTAAATGTCATTTTTTTAGCACCTTTAACATTAACTGTATAATTTCCTTTTATAAATGTTCCATCTCTACTTGTTGCTGTTATTGTAACAGATCCTCCTGATTTTCCTGTAACAACACCATTAGCATTTACAGTAGCAATATTATTATTGCTAGATGACCATGTTATACTTTTATCATATGCGTCAGCTGGAGATACAGAAGCAGTTAAAGTAACTGATTTTCCTTCATCAACTGATGTTGATCCACTTACTTTTATGCTAGTTACTGGTTTACACTCAACAAATCTAATTCCTTTTTCTGTTGCAAAAGGTTTTGCAGCACTTCCTGCATATCCATATATTGTTAATCCTGCAGTTGATGTATTATAAAAAACATCATTTGCTATTGATTGAATTGATTTTGTAAAATACATATTTTTCAAAGAATTACAATCTTTAAAAGCATAGCTGTCAATAGTTCTTACTCCACAAGGTAATTTTATACTTGATAATCTTGAACATCCTTCAAATGCATAC
Organism: uncultured Clostridia bacterium; assembly: GCA_947631185.1. Taxonomy (GTDB): domain Bacteria; phylum Bacillota; class Clostridia; order TANB77; family CAG-508; genus Scatovivens. The sequence goes on from CANRKJ010000034.1 coordinate 17,466, forward strand.
ATCCCAATACTTTCTACTGTATCTGGTATAGTAATATTAGTTAGTGAAGTACAATCTTTAAAGCACTCTCTTGAAATATTTGTTAAATTAGCTGGTAATGTTACACTTGTTAAAGCTGTACAACCTGAAAATATATACCCGTTCATAGAAACTTTTTTAGTTCCTGTAAATTTTACTGTTGTTAAATTTGTACAATCTTTAAACATATTAGTAGGTATTTCTTCCAATTGTGCATTTACCGTTGCTGTTTTTAATGACTTACAACCTTCAAATGTTCCATAATTTGAATCTATTCTAGTTACACTAGCAGGAACAGTAATTGTTGTTAATCCTGAATACCTAAATGATGATTGTCCTATGGTTTTTAAGCTTGATGGTAATGTTATACTTTTTAAAGAAGAACATCCTCTAAAAGCATCATCATCTATAATAGTTAAATTATTTGACAATGTAACTGAACTTAAACTTTCACAACCATCAAAAGCATAAGGATCAATTTCAGTTACATTTTTTAAGTTTATACTTTTTAAGGAAGAACAACCATCAAAAACCCAATAACCAATTTTTTTTATTGAATCTGGAATATTAATAGTTGTAAGTGCACTACATCCTTCAAATGCTGAATTTTGTATCTCAGTCAACGTATTTGGCAATGTAACTGTTTTTAAATATTTACAATCTTTAAATCCACGAACTATTTTTACCGGTTTTCCATTAATTGTACTTGGGATTGTTGCATTTTCTATAGATGGACCAGCTGCACTTACAACAATATTTCCTTTATAATCCTCTTCCCAAACTATTTCATTACCTGGATAAGTATTAGCTGCTTTAACATCTCCCATAAATACACATCCGCACTGCTAATAATAGTATAAACATTATAGCAATAATAGAAAATTTCTTTTTCATTTTTTACCACATTCCTTTCTTTTTTAGAAAACTTAGTTTAATAAAATTTTTAAACTAAATTTTCTTACTTTTATATTTTAAAATTTTTATATACTAGAAAAGTTCTCTAAATCTTCTAATATGTAATTGATTCACTAAAATTTTACTATAAAAAACTTGTTGTTATCTACCCACTTTATTACAATATTTTTGTATCATTGCTGCAGCTTCTGCTCTTGTTGCATTTCCTTTTGGATTTAATGTTCCATTAGTATTTCCTGTAATTACTCCTTTGCTTACTGCCCACTGCATTGCTGATAATGCATAACTATCTATTGATTTATAATCTTTAAATTTATTTAAACCTGTTGTAGATTTTGTATCTTTCTTTTTAAATCCAGCATAATTTTTTAATATTGCTGCTAAATCCTGACGGATTATATTATCATTTGGTCCGAATTTTGTTGTTCCATCATATCCATGTACTATTCCATTATTTACAGCCCATTTAACTGCTTTTGCATAATACTCTTTTGTTGATACATCTGAAAATTTAGATTTTCCATCATTATTTGGTGAACCTTCCATTCTATATAGAATAGTTACTATCATTCCTCTTGTTAATTTATCATTTGGTGCAAATGTTTTATCATTATAACCAGATATTATTCCATTTAAATAAGTATAACTTACTGCTGAATAAAACCAATCAGTAGTTTTTACATCTGTAAATGTCATTTTTTTAGCACCTTTAACATTAACTGTATAATTTCCTTTTATAAATGTTCCATCTCTACTTGTTGCTGTTATTGTAACAGATCCTCCTGATTTTCCTGTAACAACACCATTAGCATTTACAGTAGCAATATTATTATTGCTAGATGACCATGTTATACTTTTATCATATGCGTCAGCTGGAGATACAGAAGCAGTTAAAGTAACTGATTTTCCTTCATCAACTGATGTTGATCCACTTACTTTTATGCTAGTTACTGGTTTACACTCAACAAATCTAATTCCTTTTTCTGTTGCAAAAGATTTTGCAACACTTCCTGCATATCCATATATTGTTAATCCTGAAGTTGATGTATTTAAAAAAATACTACTTGCTATTGATTGAATTGACTTTGTAAAATACATATTTTTCAATGAATTACATTTATTAAAAGCATACAAGTCAATAGTTTTTACTCCACAAGGTAATTTTATACTTGATAATCTTGAACATTCTGCAAACGCATATATCCCTATACTTTCTACTGTATCAGGTATAGTAATATTAGTTAGTGAAGTACATTTTTTAAAGCACTCTTTTGAAATATTTGTTAAATTAGCTGGTAATGTTACACTTGTTAAAGCTGTACAACCTGAAAATATATAATCATTCATAGAAACTTTTTTAGTTCCTGTAAATTTTACTGTTGTTAAATTTGTACAATCTTTAAACATATTAGAAGGTATTTCTTCCAATTGTGCGTTTACTGTTGCTGTTTTTAATGAGTTACAACCTTCAAATGTTCCAGAATAGATTTCTGTTACACTTGCAGGAATAGTAATTGTTGTTAATCCTGAATTCCTAAATACTTGTTGTCCTATATTTTTTAAGCCTGATGGTAATGTTATACTTTTTAAAGAAGAACAACCACTAAATGCATTTTCATCTATAATTGTCAAATTATTTGATAATGTAACTGAACTTAAACTTTCACAACCATAAAAAGCATAAGGATAAATTTCAGTTACATTTTTTAAGTTTATACTTTTTAAGGAAGAACAACCATCAAAAGCCTTATAATCAATTTTTTTTATTGAATCTGGAATATTAATAGTTGTAAGTGCACTACATCCTTGAAATGCAAAACTTTGTATCTCAGTCAACGTATTTGGTAATGTAACTGTTTTTAAATTTTTACAGTTTTTAAAACCACAAACTATTTTTACTGTTTTTCCATTAATTGTACTTGGGATTGTTGCATTTACTATAGATTTATCTGCTGCACTTACAACAATATTTCCATTATCATCCTCTTCCCAAACTATTTCATTACCTGTATAAGTATTAGTAGCTTTAACATCTCCCATCAATACACATCCGCACTGCTAATAACAGTATAAACATTATAGCAATAATAGGAAATTTCTTTTTCATCTTTTACCACATTCCTTTTTTTAGAAAACTTAGTTTAATATCATTTTTTAAACTAAGTTTTCTTACCTTTATATTATAAAAATTTTTATATACTAGAAATTTTCTAATATATGATTGATTCACTAAAATTTTACTATAAAAAGTTGTTGTTATCTACCCACTCTTTTACAATATTTTTCCATCATAGCAGCTACTTCTGCTCTTGTTGCTTGACCTCTAGGATTTAATGTTCCATTATCATTTCCTGAAATTACACCTGCACCTACTGCCCATTT
>CANRKJ010000035.1 GCA_947631185.1 uncultured Clostridia bacterium
TTTAATAATATTTGATTCTTCTTCCACTCCTATTGTTAATGGTACTCCTACTACTCCATCATCTACTACAGCTTCATTCATTCCTTCTAATGCTTTTATCTCTTCGTCTGTTGCTATTCTATATCCTTCTGTTTTGTTTTCCTCTATTATTTCTGCAATATTTTCTCTGTTTATTACTGCATTAAATGTTTGATTATCAAATTCTTTTGTTTTTTCTTCTTTCTTTGTTCCACTATAGTAGAACTCTACTTTGTATTTTAAGTCGTTTCTCTTTGTATAGTAGAACTTGATTTCATTTGTTCCTGTTCCTATTTCTATGCTTTGGGTTTCTGGTTCTGGTTTTACATATCCTTCTATATCAATTGCGTTTTCTGTTACTGTTTCTTTATATGTTTTATTTGATACTTCTTTCTTATTTGCTATTTCAATATCTTCGTTTCCTTCGTCTTTTTCTAAATAGTATACTGTATAACTTAAATCTGTACGTTTTACATAGTTAACTTTAATTACTGATCCATCTTCTACTTTTTCTTGTAACTCTACTGGATCTGTTGAATCAAGTCTGTAACCTGGATATTTATTAGGATCTAGTTTACTTCTATCTAATTCTATTGTTGTATCTTTTTCTGATATTTGTACTTCTTTTGTTATTTCTACTGTATCTCCATCTACTTTTTCTCCGTCTTTATAATATTCTATTGTGTACTTTAATGTTTTTGTTTGATTTGCATCTATTAAAGATATTGTGTCATAATCATCATCATCTTCTTCACCCGGATAGAATCCAGATTTCATTTTTATTGATTTTGCATGTGTTTCATACCAATTTTCTAAATCTAAACTTTCTTTTATTGTTTCTGGTGTTGAATCTAAGTCTTTATTTGCATTTTCATATCCTTCTGGTAGTTCTGAATAATAACTTCCATAACAATTATTATTTGTGTCCTTATTTGCTGTTATCTCTGATCTTATTGTTAAAAATTTTTCTTCATCTATTTCTGTTGGTGATACTTCACATACTAATTTTAGATTTGGTGCTTCTTCTAAACTTCCATCTAAAATTTTTGTTATCGTATTATTTTCTTCATCTGCTTCTATAAGTACATTTTCTAATTTATTTGATTTTACTGCTGTTACTCTATCTCCAGACTTTTCTGCAATTTGCCATTCAGACTCTGTATTTATTGCATCTCCTTCTACATATGTTAATCCTTCTGGTATATAAGCTGTTATTTCACTAGCATATCCACTTATGTCTCCTTCATTATATACATTTATTGTATATTCCACTTTATTTCCTATAACTGCATCTATTGCGTCTTTTGTATGTACATAGCTTGCTGTTCCTTTTGATATTAGTCTTTCTTCTGAATCTTCTGTTATTTGTGGTGCTCTATCTGTTCCTACTTCATTTACCTTTGATACATATTCTCTTAATGCTAAATCAAATCCTTCTTCTTTATTTGCAATATCTAATACAAATCTTTCTTGTGGTGTTATTGTTACTGTTACATATTGGTTTGTCCATTCTGGCAATTCTTTATCTACTGTGATAAGTGGTGGTAACAATCTTCTAATTTCATCTTCTGCTTTTTCTATTATATGCTCTCCTGCTAATGCAATTGCTTTTTCCAATTTTTTTGCTTTTATTTTTGTTACTGCACCTATTATTTTTGGTGCTTCTATTGTTACTCCGTTTATCTGTCCATCATACATTCTTAATATTCCATTATTCTTTATTGCATCTTCTGAGCTTTTTCCTACTATATTTGGCTTTGCTTCAATATGGTCATCTTGTTTACCTATTATCAATGTTTTATTATTAATAATTGCAGTTCCATCTACATTTGTTATTCCTGCTGGCACTATTTCTTCAAATCCATCATCCACTATCTCATCTACTATCGTCAATGTTCCATCATTTATTATAGATACTTCTTCTGATAAATTCTTTAGTGTTATAACTCTTCCATTTAAGTTTAGTCTTACACTTGCTTGATCTGGTATATTTACACTTTCATAAATCTCTATATTTTTATACATCTCTACATCTGCTTGTTCCACTATAGCTTGATTTATTGCAGATTGTAATGTATTATAATAAATTCCATTTACTTTTGCGACATTAGTAGTTTGAGCACTTAAATCAAGATATGCTATTCTATCCTCATCTTCAGTAACTATTTTATAATTTTCTGGCATATCATTTGTATCACCATTTATTGCTAGAATATTACCTTTAATAATTCCATCATAAAAATTAAATGTACCATGATTATCTATACCATATGTGCTTCCTGTAATTGATGGTTTAGTCCTGCTTACATTTCCATCTTCTTTTATTCCTAATGTTACTATACAATTTTTATCTGAATAATTATATATACCTGCTCCTGATGGATTATTTATTGTAGCATCATTTATTTGAAGATTTGCATTATATCCCCAATTACTACCACTACCATTGTTAATAGTAACAAAATTACCACTATTTATGACTGCTATTCCATAATTATTAAATGTACCAATAGTTGGTGAATTATCTATTGTAGTTTTTGATCTACTCGTATTTGAAAAAGTAGTAATATTATTTGTTCCTTCAAAAGATGTATCAGAATAATCAACAGATAAATTGTTAATTACAGAATTCTTTATTTTAACATTGTTATATTCTCCGCTATATCCACTAATTGTTACTTCTCCAGTTAAATTCACATTATCTAATTCTATATTACCACAATAACTAATACTAGCATCTGAATCAGTTTTCTTTATTATACATTCATTTAACTTTACTCCATTAATAATATAGCTATTTTCAATAATTCTGTAAAGCCTAGATGTTGTAAGATTTTCTATCTCAAGATGATTTGCTCCATTATTGCTAAACCCAACAACATCATTATATCCACCTGTTTTATCAAGTGTAACAGTTGCATTTTTAACACTTAAATTATTATATTCATTAGTAGTATTATCTGAATATAATAAGTATGCTGTATATTGAAATCTTCCATAAGAACCAGAATTACCATCTTGTACTAAATTTATACCATCAATTTTTACAGTTCCTAAATCATTATTTTTTATAAACATTTTGGTTATTCGAGACTCTGTATAAATATAGCCTTTTCCACCAGTCCAATTTACTGTTCCATTATTTTCATTATTAATTAAAGTGGCTTGCGAACCTATTCTATGCTCAAAATTACAATCATTAACATTAAGCTCTTTTAAGTTTCTTATAAAATATGTTGATGCTCCATATAATTTACCTGTTTTTTCTTGTGAAGAATCTATTAAATTTAATGTTCCATTATTTACAATAAAGCAATTTTTAATATATGTTTGAACAGATTTTCCATTAAAATCTATTGTAACATTCATTTCTTCAGGTATTGATACTCTTTCAACAATTGTAATATCTTTTAATACTTTTATTGGTTCACCACCTGGAACATAATTTTCCACTGCTTTTGTAAATGTTGTATATTTATTCTCTCCTATTGCTACTATATCTTGTTTTACAAGTTTTACTATATTTTTTGTAGAATCAGCTGGAGTAATATCTATTGAATATTCATCTGGTATATCATTTATCATTTCATAACTAAAGTATTTATCTGGTCCTACCTCAAATATACCATCATAATAATTTATTTCCATTTGTAAACATTCATTCCAAGCTATATATCCAACGATTTTTGGACCTTCTGTTGATACACTTTCATCTTTTTGACCGATATTTATTGTTCCTTGGGAATTTGAAGAACTAATAGATATTGCAGATTTATTTATATCATATCCCACTGTTCCACCATATATATTTACTATATTATTAGTCCTTATATTATTAATAGATTTTACAGTACCATTTTTAATTGTTATTTCAGAATTATTCTCTCTTAATAGATATATTCCTGCTGATATTTTAGTATCTTCTCCATCAATATATAATTTTCCATAGTTCATTTCAATTTCTTTTGTTATTTCTCCACCGTTTACATAAATTTCTCCTGAACTTTGACTATAAATTTGTGAACTAATTATACCTGAATTTATTATTATTTTTCCTGTTGAATTATTAAATATTGCTGAATATGAGTTTCCATATAAATATAAGTGTTTTTCTTTATTATCAATAATAAATTCCCCAACATTTTCATTTGATAATTTGTATATATTTGTTTCTGAATTAGTAATTGTAAAGCTTTTTCTTGAATTATTACAAAGTGTAATATTCTGTGCTGTTATTTCACAATTTTCTATATTAGCAATTCCATCCTCATCATTATATACTAAATAATTATATCCTTCACTATATGATGTAGTAGTATTTATATTAGTGTTTTGTATTTTCAAGTTTCCTGTATTTATTATTGTTTTTACATAATTTGAACTTTGACCAACACTTGTTTGTACTATATCTATTCCATCTATTGTTAAATCAGATATATTATTTATTATTGTTCCAATACCTACATTTTTTATTGTTCCATTATCCATACTATCCATAAATTTAAGTGTTCCATTATTTGTTATAGTATCTTGATTAGAAATTGATATTGTATGACCTTGTAAATCCCAATCTACTGTTTGATTATCTTTAATAACTAATTTTGTTGTATCTGTTTCAGCTATTGTCATGTCTGCCAAAACTTTTACTTTATAATTACCTTCAGATAATCCTTCTAATGCATTATTAAATTCTGAAAAACTTGTATATTTTCCAATTACACTTTCTTCTTTATCTATTTCTAGTATATTAACCTTGTCTAAATAAGCTTTCTCTAAACCATTTTCTTCATCTTGTTCTTTTACTACTTGATATCCTTCTTCTTTATTTGTAGGATCTCCAGATATAGATTGATTTGTATTTCCAATTAAAATTCCATCATAAAATTCAAATGTTCCTAAATTTGTGATTCCATAAACACCTTGTATTTTTGGATTTTCTTTACTTGGTTTCTCTCCTGCATTTTTTTCTTCATCTGTCATTTTTTTACCCAATATTACTGAGCCATTTTTAGAATTATAAATACCTGACTGATTAGATGATTTTATATCAGAATCTATGATTTTACATATTGATTGTTTATTATTATCTATAAATATAGAATAGTCATTTGTAGTTATTGTAGAATCATTTATTGTTACTGTTGCTCCTTTATCAATATATATTCCATATCCTATATTACAATTTATATTTATATTATCTATAGTAAGATTTGAATTTGTTACTTCAACTGAATTAGCAAAATTTCCTTCTATATTACCATTTTTTATAATTTTTGTTCCATTATTTTCTGATAAATAAATAGCTCGATACCTAGTATGATTTCCCAACATACTTATATTATTTATTGTTAAATTATTGTTAGCACTAATTCCAAACATTAATGTAGTCCAACTACCATAAATTTCATTTAAGATCATATCTTCAATATACAGATTTCCATTTTTTTGTTCTATACCAGATCCATTACCTAGTATTATTTTTAATTTTTTATTATCATTAGATATAATCTTTATTGCTTCATCACTACTACTTTCACTATATATTACTTGAAAACCATTATTCCATATTTTTCCATAATAAATTGTACATTTTGAATTATTCTTAAAGTAAATTCCATAATTGCTAGTGCCGTGTGAATTAGACAAGTTTATTTCTCCATCTCTCATGATAAATTCTGAATCATTTAAATTATAAAATAAATACATATATGAATTACTAGAATTTACTATATGTGAATACCCTGAATTATAGTTAATTGTTCCTTCATTAAAAATACCATATAAATATGAATATGAAGGTGAAGAAGAAGGAGATATAGTAAAAGTTTCACAATCTATATTTGTAATACCATCTTCTTTGTTTTGTATACCTGTACAATATGATCCAGATATTTCTATATTAGATTTTTCATTTAAATTTAATGTTCCTAAATTCTCAATTGCTGAATTTTTAGTATAGTCTGAACCATATCCTGTTGCAGAATATTGTATATAACTATATTTTCCTAATGTAAAATTGTTGTTATTTTTTACAATTTTTGGTCCATATGAAATAATTCTTCCTTTTATTTCTCTAGATACTTTAATATCATTAAATTTTATATTACTATTATTATATTTTCTTACTTGAATATGTAAATAATATTTCTGACCTCCTATTAAATTTACTGTATATTCACGACCAACTAAATTTGTTACACTATTTGCAATTCTTCCTGTTACACTATTAGTAGAAGGATACTCAGGAGTATCTAAAACCCAAACATATACTCTATTTTCTGCAGCTTCTATATTGAAAGTTAAATTAAACTTTTCATCTTCACCATATTTTAATAAATCTATTTCCATATAAGTTGCAAGACTTGTATTATTAGCTTGTTCTGGTTTTATATTACTTGAAATACTTCCATCTGCATTTGTTATAAAATCATCCTCTGTTTTATTTACTATACTACCAATTGTTAGAGTATCTTCATGTTCTTGTGTATTGATTATTTCTAATGTTCCTTGATTTATAAAACTCTCGTTTCTTAATGTATATATATTAAACGAACACTGATCTATTATTATATGTTTTCCTTCTGTAATTGTAATACAATTAGATATTGTTACATCTTTTAATAAGTTTATAGTTACAGATTCATCTTCTCTTTCCAATCCTGCTTCTACTGCTTGTCTTAATGAATAATACTTATCTCCTCCTACTATTTGAGCTTCATATTCTTTAGATGTTCCTATTGTATCTCTTTCTTTATCTTCTTCAATATATTCTACTAATACATCTGAATCTGATTCTGTATCTTCTAGAAAACTTTTTATTACTTCATTTCTTTTTCCTATTAATTCTCCATCATAGAAATTTAAATGTGAAGTTTGAGCATCAATTGTTGTATTATTTCCTGAATCTAATGTTGGTTTATATTTTATATCTCCATCTTTAGTTCCTATTGTTATATTAGCAGGTGTATTTGTAATATAAATTACATTACCTTCAGTAGACTTTAATTCTCCTCCAGTTATATTTATAATTTTTGAGTAACCATCTACATTTCTGTCCATATAAATTGTTGAACTTGTTGAACTTATTTTTCCACCAGATATATTTATATTTCCATAAGAAGTATAAATACCAACATACGTATTTTTATTATTTTCACTTATATTAGTAAGAGTACCTCCTGTTATTGAAATATTTTTTATATTAGATATAACATAATTATTTTCTGCTGTTAAAGTTCCTCCATTTATTTCTATTGTCCCTCCAGTAGAAGAAGAATAACATCCAATTACAACACCTGACTTAGATAATAAATTTCCTTGATTTATTACAGCTTTTGCAGTATCATAATATATTAAACTTATAACTTTACCTTTATTACTTATAAAATTTCCTCCATTTATTTCTACAGAAGAATTACTACCAACATATATTAAATCTCCATTACTATTAAATTCTCCATTATTTATTACTATATTACTCTCACAATAAACTTGATAATTGCCACAATTAAAATTACCATTATCTATAGTTATTAAACTTGATTTAGAAGGATTATATATCCCATACCAATATGTATTAAATATTCCTCCTTTAATATTGATACTACTAATATCAGTATAATATTTGTCTGAATTATAAATTGCATGATTTAAATACCCTGTAATTTGCCCATTTTTAATTAATACTTTTCCAAATTGATCATTATATATTCCTTGTTTATATTGTGTGGCTGTTGTACTAGTAATTATTCCTCCATTCATTTCAAAATATGATAAATTACGAATTCCTACTTTATGTGCTGTATTTGAATTAGAGCCATTTGCTTGAATATCTATTATTCCACTTGTTAATAATAATTTATTTACATCTGAAAAATCACTTTCATATAATCCTATACTACTAATTGTAAATTTATCATCGCCTGATTTTGTGCTGTTATTTTTATAATATCCAATATGTAAATAATATTTTTCACCACCAGCTAATTTTATATTATAGTTTTTATAATCTACATTTCCTGAAATATTTATAAATAAATTATCTCCAGCCTTTTTAGCATCTTCATAGCTAATAAATTCTGGGCTTTCTGTAATTACAGCATATCCAAAGTCACGATTTGATTCACTAGATACTTTAGCATTTAAAAATAATTGTTTGTCACCTTTACCTTGTAAATCTATTTCCATATATGAATGTGCCGTAGTACTATCTTGTTCAGTATTATTTGATACATATAATCCATCTTTTTCTTCAAAGCCATATTCATCTGGAGTTATAAGTTCTGTATTTATATTGCTTCTCATATTATTTCTTATAACATCACCTGTTGTACTAAATATTTTTCCTCCTGTAGTCAATTCAAAATAATCATAATTAGGTCCATTACTTTCACCATAAAATCTTATTGTATGTTCTCCTGCTGGTAAAATTCCTAAATCTAGTGTTACCACTGCTTTTGTATTATTATTTGATAACATTGGATTATCTATGAAATTATATATATCATCTCCATCTAATGATATATGTTGATCTCTACCCATATAATTTCCCATTATATTTAAATTTAATCTTAAATCTGAATCTAGATTAAATGTATAATCTAAGTCTTTTGAATTTGTTACATAATTATCTTTTCCTGTATTACTTGGTTTACTACCATTTACTATATGAGTATCTTCTGCTTCTATATATTTATAATACGTTTCTTCAGTTTGATCTACTATTTCTAATTCTCCATAATTATCTATTACAGGGCCTGCTCCTGATGTTGTTAGACTATGTCCATCTAAATTTAATTTTATGTTTTTAGTTGAATCTACTACTACTGTATCTGTTTTAGTTAAATCTTTTACAAGTACTATTTCAACTTGACCACCCTCTGGTTCATATATTTCTCCTGCATCTCTTATTGCATCTTCTAGTGCATTATATGTTACTTTTCCTATACGAGCTTCTACATCTGCTATAATCTGTAATGTGGCTGTTTGTGTTTCTTCTCCTTGAGCTACTATTGCAGAATATGCTATTGGTGTTTCTGTTACTAAACCTGATATTGCTCTTACTGCTGTTATATTTCCATCATAAAAATTAAATTTTCCTTTATTGTTTACTCCTATATCTTTTCCTACTATTGTTGGTTTACTTACTAATACTCTCTTATCATTTTCTCCTAGTGTAAATGTTCCATCTTCATCAACTACCACTGCTGTACTCTCTTCACTTACTACACTTCCTGATTCCTCACTATTTATGATTTGAAGTATTCCTCCATTTTTTACTTCAAATGCTGGTTTATTTTCTTCTAAACTTGTTACTGTAAATCCACCTATATCAATTTTTATATCTTTTTCTACTAAGTTTGATTCATTGTATATATCATGGATTATTAGTATTGTTGTTTTTCCTTCACTTAATTCTGGACATGCTGATATTGCCAAACTCAATTTATTATATTCTTGGCCTACTAATGCATCTTTATATTTTTCTGGTGCATCTATTATTCTTGCTACCATTATATCTTCATGTACAGTTGTTATTTCTACTGTTTCTTTAGCACAATTTCCTGCTGCATCCCATACCCATAAATAATGCTCTCCATTTTCTCCAATATGATCTATTGTTGCATCTAAATTTGTTTCTTGATTTGCCATTTTATATCTTTTTGGCTCTACATTTTCTTCTGTACTTAATCCATATTTTACTATTCCTGATGCATTATCTGTTAATGTTACTTTTAACTCTGTTTCTATATCATTTAAATCATTTTCAGAATATTCTCCAATTTCTGGTTGTAATGTATCTATATTTTTTATTACTTTTACAGCTACTCCACTCTCGTTATCTCCATCAACTGTTTTTGCATATATTGTTGTATTTTCATAAATTTTTTGCTCTCCTGTATAATCTTCCCAAACTTCTGAACCTTCTTTATGATATTTTATTGATAAATTCTCATTATTTCCATCTAATCTTTTTTCTCCATTTTCTGCACCTTCTAAAACTGCTGACTTTTGTTTTACTGGATCTTTTGAATTTCCTTTTACATCATTTAGTTGTTTTATCTTTCCTGTTGCTACTCCATTTTCATCTAAATTTATTTCAAATACCAAATCTTTAAATGTTTTTCTATATCCTTCTGGTGATGTTATTTGCTCCACATTTAATGTATATGTTCCGTTCTTCTCTAAATTATCTAATTGTATAATTGCCCCTTCTACTGGAAAATCATAATTTCCGTTTTCTTTTGCTGTTATCTCTACTACTTCTTCAGTTATATTTTTATATATAGTTATATTTTCATCAGTTACATTTTCACTTGTAACTTTAAACTCTGTATCTCCTATATTCTCTTGGTTTGTTGAACTTATATTATCTACTTCAACTTGTACTGAATATATTTTATCTATCCATATTGTTTCAAAATCGTCATCATCTTCTTCACCCTCATAATAGTTTTCTACATTTGGTGAACCATTTACTACATGTGAACTATACCATGAGTCTAATCCTGTTCTATCTACTGAACCAACTATTGAATCTCTATCTCCAGCTACCCAGTTTTCTTCTTCATAATGTCCTGAATCTGAAATTTCAGATCTTACTGTAAAATATTTTTCTGAATACTTATCTGGTTTTTCTGTTATTTTAAATTGCACTTTAATTTCTTTTTGCCCATTTTCAGAAATTATATTTTCTGTTGTTCCTCCTTTTTCTTCAGAAGCCAAATAAGTTGATTTAATAGCTATTGTTTTTCCACTTTCATCTTTTACTTCTGTCCACTTATATCCTTGATTAAATTCATTATTTTGAAATTCAAGTCCATCAGAAAAGTAGCTGGTTATTTCATTTGCATATCCAGCTATTGCACTTTCGTTATAGACTCTTAAAGTAAAAGTTACTAAATCTCCACTTTTCACTTCTAAAGCATTTTTACTATGAAGATATACTTTTGTTGTATCCTCCTCTTCTGAAGAATCTTGTACTACTGGTTCTCTAGAATCTGTTATAATACTACCAGTTATATCTTCACCATTTCTTTTGACTTCACTTAAATATTGCCTTAATACTAAGTCAAAATCAGTTTCTACATCTGCTACATATTCATTTTTGCTTTCTGATTCTTCATTACTATCACTAGTAGTCAATTCACTATAATCTCCTGATTGATAGCTTTTTGAATTTGAATTTTTAGAAATTAAAATTGAATCACTATTAAAAACAAATCCAAAAATTGAAAATACTATTGATAAAATTAGTACAGCTCCAATTACGATTTTCTTTTTCATTTGTAAACTCCTCCTATACAAATTCTTTTTATATTTTTATTAATAATAATTATAAAAGATATTATTAATTTGAAAAGGGAGCCATCTCAAGCTTTTTTTAGCAATATTTACGGATTTTCATAAACCTAAATAATATTAATTTTATATATCTTTTTTATATTATTTTTATAAATTACATTATTTAAAAAGATAAATTCTTACGGAACAATATTGTATACGCCATTTATACGTTTTGCGGGCGCCCAATGAGCGCCCCTACAATTTTTTGAAAATATCGAATATATTATTTTAAATTTCTATAATATAAAAATATATAAAATTATCTGTATGGGCGCCCACAAAATATTTTCACATTTCAAAAATCATATGTATTCTGTAGGGGCGTTCATCGGACGCCCGCAAAATAATTTTACATTTCAAATATCCTGTTTTACATTATAAAATTTCGATAAAACTCTTATGAACCAAAAAGAAATCCACAATTTGGTAACAAATTGTGGATTTCTTTTTGATTTATTCTTCTGAATTATCATTCAATTCATTTTCTATACCTGATTCTGACTCAACAGTAGCTACATCTTCAGTATTTATTCTAATATTTTGATATTTCTTCAATCCTGTTCCTGCTGGGATAAGTTTTCCAATTATAACATTTTCTTTCAATCCCATTAAATTATCAACTTTTCCTTTTATAGCAGCTTCTGTTAATACCTTTGTAGTCTCTTGGAATGATGCTGCTGATAAGAAACTATCTGTTGCAAGAGAAGCTTTTGTAATTCCAAGTAAAGTTCTCTTTCCAGTAGCTGGTTTCTTTCCAGCTAACAACATTTCTTTGTTTTTCTCTTCGAAATCTAATATATCAACTAAAGATGCTGTATAAAATCCTGTATCACCAGGATTATCTATCCTAACTCTTCTTAACATTTGTCTAGCAATAACTTCAATATGCTTATCGTTAATATCAACACCTTGATTTCTATAAACTTTTTGAACTTCAGAAATTATATATCTATAAACTCCTTCAGGTCCTTTTATGTTTAGTAATTCTGAAGGATTGATAGAACCTTCTGTTAATTGATCTCCAGCTTCTACAACATCTCCTTCTTTTACTCTTAATTTTGATCCAAAGCTTATTACATATGTTTTTGCATCATCTGCTCCTGTAACTGTAATTTCTTTTCTCTTCTTATTATCTGCTATTTTAACTTTACCTGAAATTTCTGTTATTACAGCTAATCCTTTAGGATTTCTAGCTTCAAAAAGTTCCTCAACTCTAGGAAGACCTTGTGTAATATCTCCTCCAGCAACACCACCTGTATGGAATGTTCTCATTGTAAGCTGTGTACCTGGTTCACCAATAGCTTGTGCAGCTATTATACCAACAGATTCACCTATATTTACTCTTTCTCTTGATGATAAAGCCATTCCATAACACTTACTACAAGCACCATGTTTACATTTACATCCTAAAATTGATCTAACATATACTGATGTTATACCAGCATTAACTATTTTCTTAGCAATGTCTTCATTCATCATTGTTTCTGTATCACAAATTACATCTCCAGTTTGTGGGTCTTTTACATCTACTACTGGATATCTACCAATTAATCTTTCTTCTAAAGGCTCTAAAATTTGATTTCCATCTTTTATATCTTCAACTAAAATTCCTTCATTTGTTCCACAATCATCTTCTCTAATTATAATATCTTGTGAAACATCAACTAATCTTCTTGTTAAATATCCAGAGTCAGCTGTTCTTAATGCAGTATCTGCTAATCCCTTTCTAGCACCATGTGAAGAAATGAAATATTCAAGAGCATCTAGTCCTTCACGGAAACAAGACTTGATAGGAATTTCAACAGCTTTACCTTGTGTATTAGCCATAAGTCCACGCATACCTGCGATTTGTCTTAATTGGTTCATGTTACCACGAGCTCCAGATTGAGCCATCATATAAATTGGGTTAAGTTCATCAAAGTTATTTTTCATTGCTTCTGTAACATCATTAGTAGCCTTTTCCCAAATTTTAATTATTTCATTATATCTATCTTCTTCTGTTGTCATACCACGAGCATGGCTTTTTAATATTCTTTCAACAGCTTCATCAGCATCTGCTAATATTTTCTTTTTAGCTTCTGGTACAGCAACATCAGCAACTGAAACTGTTATAGCAGCTTTTGTTGAATATTTGTAACCTGTAGCTTTAATATAATCTAAAACTTGAGCTGTTTCTGATAATCCATGTACTCTAATACAATTTCCAACTATTTTTCCTAAATTCTTTTTAATAACAGGAAAATCTATTTCTAAATCTAAAACTTTTTCTGGATCACTTCTATCAACAAATCCTAAGTCTTGTGGAATTCCTTGGTTATATATAAGTCTTCCAACAGTTGTTTCTATTTTTTTAGTAACTATTTCTCCATTTATTTCTTTAGATCTTCTAATTTTAACTTTACAATGTAAACCTACATCTCCATTTTGATAAGCAAGTAAAGCTTCATCTTCATCTTTGAAATACATTCCTTCGCCTTTTTCACCATCTATTTGAAGTGTTAAATAATAAGCTCCAAGTATCATATCTTGTGTTGGTACTGTAACTGGCTTACCATCTTGAGGTTTAAGTAAGTTATTTACTGATAACATTAAAAATCTTGCTTCTGCTTGAGCTTCTGGTGTTAATGGAACGTGAACAGCCATTTGGTCACCATCGAAGTCAGCATTGAATGCTGTACAAACTAATGGGTGAAGTTTAATAGCTCTACCTTCAACTAGAATTGGTTGAAATGCTTGTATACCTAATCTATGAAGTGTAGGTGCACGATTAAGCATTACTGGATGATCTTGTATAACTTCTTCTAATATATCCCATACTTCTGGTCTTAATTTTTCAACCATTCTTTTTGCATTTTTAATATTATGTGCTATTCCTCTAGAAACTAATTCTTTCATAACAAAAGGTTTAAATAATTCAACAGCCATTTCCTTAGGAAGACCACATTGATATATTTTAAGTTCTGGACCAACAACTATAACTGAACGTCCAGAATAGTCAACTCTTTTTCCAAGTAAGTTTTGACGAAAACGTCCTTGCTTTCCTTTTAACATATCTGATAATGATTTTAAAGCTCTATTTCCAGCACCTGTAACTGGTCTTCCTCTTCTACCATTATCAATTAATGCATCAACAGATTCTTGAAGCATTCTCTTTTCGTTTCTAACAATTATTTCTGGAGCTCCAAGTTCTAATAATCTTTTTAATCTATTATTTCTATTTATAACTCTTCTATATAAATCATTTAAATCTGATGTAGCAAATCTACCACCATCTAATTGTACCATTGGTCTTAATTCTGGAGGTATAACAGGTATAACATTCATTACCATCCATTCTGGTTTATTATCTGATAATCTAAATGATTCAACAGTATCCAATCTTTTAACTAATTTTGCTTTCTTTTGCTCACTAGCTTTTTCAAGTTCTTTCTTTAATTGCTTTGATAATTTTTCTATATCAACTTTTGCAAGTAATTTTTGAATAGCTTCTGCACCCATTTCTGCTTTAAAAGAACCTTTTCCATATTTCTCAACAGCTTCAACATATTCTTTTTCTGTTAATACTTGATTTTGTAACAATCCTGAAGTACCTTTATCTATTACTATATATGATGCAAAATATATAACTCTTTCTAGACTTCTTGGTGAAATATCAAGTAATAAACCTATTCTACTTGGTATTCCTTTAAAATACCAAATATGTGCTATTGGAGCTGCAAGTTCTATATGTCCCATTCTTTCTCTTCTAACTTTTGAAGTAGTAACTTCTACACCACATCTATCACATACTATTCCTTTATATCTTACTCTTTTATATTTACCACAGTGACATTCCCAGTCTTTTGTAGGACCAAATATTTTTTCACAAAATAATCCATCTTTTTCAGGTTTTAAAGTTCTGTAGTTAATTGTTTCAGGTTTTTTAACTTCACCATAAGACCATTCTCTAATTTTTTCATCTGAAGCTAAACCTATTTTTATTTTATTAAAAACTTCTAATTCATCCACTTTTAAAGTAGCCCCCTAAATTAAATTTTGTTTTTTAGATTTGGCAAATGTTTTAACACCGCTGTACATAACATAAATTCAAACATTTTGCCTCTTCCAAAAATATTAAATTACATTTTACAGATTTAAATCAACATTTTAGAATTTGTTTTCACAAATTCTAAAATGAATTTTTAATTATTAGTCATCTAAATCATCAAGATTATCTAAATCCTTAAGGATATCTTCATCAGTTATATTTTCATCATCTAATATATTTTCATAAAAATCTTCTTCTGAATTTTCTTCTTCTAATTCTTCTTCTGAAACTTCATTTAGGTTTGCTGAATCTAACTCTTCTTCATCTACTTCTGAATTTTCATCAAGATTTACAACACCTTCTTCAGCATTTTCTTTAACTTCTATTTCCTCATCTTTATCATTATATAATTTAATATCTAATCCTAAAGATTGAAGCTCTTTTATTAAAACCTTGAAAGATTCTGGTATTCCTGGTTCAGGAATATTCTCACCTTTAACAATTGCCTCATAAGTTTTTACTCTTCCTACAACATCATCTGATTTAACTGTTAAAATTTCTTGAAGAATATGAGCTGCACCATAAGCCTCTAATGCCCAAACTTCCATTTCTCCAAATCTTTGTCCACCAAATTGTGCTTTACCACCAAGTGGTTGTTGTGTAACTAATGAATATGGACCTGTAGAACGAGCATGTATTTTATCATCAACTAAGTGGTGAAGTTTTAACATATACATTACACCAACTGTAACTGGATGATCAAATGGATCTCCTGTTCTACCATCATATAAAGTAGTTTTACCGTTTGTTTCTAGTCCGGCTAATTCAAGCATATCTTCTATATCTTGTTCAGATGCACCATCAAAAACTGGTGTTGCAACTTTCCATCCAAGCATTCTACAAGCAGCTCCTAAATGAACTTCAAGAACTTGACCTAAGTTCATACGTGAAGGAACACCAAGTGGATTTAATACAACATCTACTGGAGTACCATCTGGTAAGAATGGCATATCTTCTTCTGGAAGTATTCTAGAAATAACACCTTTATTTCCATGACGTCCAGCCATTTTATCTCCAACTGATATTTTTCTTTTTTGAGCTATATAAACTCTTATTATTTTATTTACACCAGGGCCTAATTCATCAGAATTTTCTCTAGTATAAACTTTAACATCAACTATTGTACCTTGCTCTCCATGAGGTACTCTAAGAGAAGTATCTCTAACTTCTCTAGCTTTTTCACCAAAGATTGCTCTTAATAAACGTTCTTCAGCTGTAAGCTCTGTTTCTCCTTTTGGAGTAACTTTTCCAACTAAAATATCTCCTGGCTTAACTTCAGCACCAATTCTTATAATACCATCTTCATCTAAATCTCTTAAAGCATCTTCTCCAACATTTGGAATATCTCTAGTTATTTCTTCTGGACCTAATTTTGTATCTCTACATTCACAATCATAATCTTCTATATGAAGTGATGTTAGAACATCTTCTTTAACTAATCTTTCATTAAGTAAAATAGCATCCTCATAATTATAACCTTCCCATGTAGCAAATGCTATAAGTAAGTTTTTACCAAGAGCCATTTCACCTTTATCTGTTGCAGGTCCATCTGCAATAACATCATTTTTCTTAACAAATTCGCCTTCTCTTACAATTGGACGTTGATTTATACAAGTACCACCATTTGTTCTTTTAAACTTTCTTAATGTGTAAGTTTTCTTTTTACCAGCTTCGTTTTTAATAACAATTTCATCACCAGTAACTTTTACAACTTCACCATTCTCTTCGGCTACAATAACAACTCCAACATCCTTTGCAGTTCTATATTCAATTCCTGTACCTACCATTGGAGACTCAGAAATCATTAATGGAACTGCTTGACGTTGCATGTTAGCACCCATTAATGCACGGTTAGCATCATCATGCTCTAAGAATGGAATCATAGCTGCAGCAACTGAAACTAATTGTTTAGGAGAAACATCTACATAATCAACTTGTTCCTTAGTTACTTCTATGATTTCATCTAAATGTCTAACTCTAATTCTTTTATTTATGAATCTATTATCTTTATCTACTGGTTCTGAAGCTTGGGCAATGATACATCCATCTTCTTCATCAGCAGTCATATATACTACTTCATCAGTAACTTTTCCTGTAGTTTTGTCTACTTTTCTATATGGAGTTTCAACAAATCCATATTCATTTATTCTAGCAAATGTAGATAATGCTGATATAAGACCAATGTTTGGACCTTCAGGTGATTCTATTGGGCATAATCTACCATAATGTGTATAATGAATATCACGAACCTCAAATCCAGCTCTTTCTCTAGATAAACCACCAGGTCCTAATGCTGAAATTCTTCTTTTATGAGTAAGTTCTGATAATGGATTACATTGATCCATGAATTGAGAAAGTTGAGAACTTCCAAAGAATTCTCTAATTGATGATGTTATTGGTTTTGTATTAATTAAAGTTTGAGGTGTAACAACGTCTAAATCTTGAATTGTCATTCTTTCTCTAACAACTCTTTCAAGTCTAGTTAAACCAATTCTAAATTGATTTTGTAAAAGCTCACCAACACATCTAATTCTTCTGTTTCCTAAATGATCTATATCATCTATTTTTCCTAAATCATGATCTAAGTTTAATAAATAGTTTATAGAAGCAAGCATATCTTCAGTAACAATATGCTTTGGAATAAGTTCATCATATCTATCTTCTAATACTTTTCTTAAATCCTTTTTATTAACATTTTCTAATATATTTTTAAGAACTGCATAATTAACATCAACTTTAAATTTAAGTTCATCTGCTAATTTTGGATCAATATATGCTCTAATATCAACAGTTCCGTTTCCAATAACTCTAACTTTTTTATCTTCAACTTTGACATCAACAACATTTATACCAGAATTTTGTATTTCTCTAGCTACCTCTTTAGAAATTCTTTCATCAGCTTGAACAAAAACTTCTCCTGTTTCTGGATTAATAATGTCTGAATAAGCTATTTGGCCAGCTATTCTAGAAGCTAATCCTAATTTTTTATTATATTTGTATCTACCAACTTTAGATAAATCATATCTTCTATTATCAAAGAATAATCCATCAAATAAATTTCTAGCAGCATCAACTGTAGGAAGTTCACCTGGTCTTAATTTTTTGTATATTTCTATTATTGCTTCATCAGCATTTTTAATAGGATCTTTTGCAATAGTAGCAAGTAATTTATCCTCATCTCCAAAAAATTCAAGAATCTTTTCATCTGTATCAAGACCTATTGCTCTTAATAAAGATGTAACTGGTAATTTTCTAGTTCTATCAATTCTAACATAGAAAACATCATTTCCGTCTGTTTCATATTCAAGCCATGCACCTCTTATAGGCATGATTGTTGAAGTATATAATTTCTTTCCTGCCTTATCATAAGTAGAATCATAATAACATCCTGGAGAACGAGCAAGTTGGCTAACAACAACTCTTTCTGCTCCATTTATTACGAAAGTTCCACTATCAGTCATAAGTGGGAAATCACCTAAATAAATTTCTTGTTCTTTTATTTCTCCTGTTTCCCTATTAATAAGTCTAACTTTAACATGTAATCTTGTTGCATAAGTAGCATCTCTTTCTTTTGCCTCTTCTAAACTGTATTTTGTCTTTTCTTCCATGTAGTAACCAAAAAATTCTAATACAAGGTTTCCACTATAATCAATTATTGGAGAAATATCTTTTAAAACTTCTCCTAAACCTTCTTTTACAAACCATTCATAAGAATCTTTTTGTACCTTAATAAGATTAGGGATATCAATAAAATCACCTATTCTAGAAAAGGTTTTACGTACGCATTTCTCGTGTTCGATATCTTTTAATTTTACTTTTCCCAAAGTATTTACCTTCCTTTTTATTAAATTTTAGCAGGATTTTATTATATAAACATTTTAGAAGTCCCTCTTAAACAAAAGGTTGTTATAAAAATTTCCTTCCCCTGCCAAAGAAAAGTAAAATTTATAGTTCCTCTTTTATTTAATTCCTCTTCTAAAATAATTTGTATACAAAGATTAAAAAAATTTTGAATAAAAATTTAAATTGAACATTACAATTATAACATATGTAATAAAAAAGTCAAGCTTTTTTACCCGTTTTTTTAGATTTCCGTAAGGATTTATTAATTTCAATTTTTGAATTTTACAGATAATTATTTTTACATTATGCGGGCGTCCGCAAAAATTTTCAGGATACATAATAAAAAAAAATAGATGATTATTTTTGGAATATTGTAGGGGCGCTCATTAGGCGCCCGCAAAAATTTTCAGGATACATAATAAAAAAAAAATAAATGATTATTTTTGGAATATTGTAGGGGCGCTCATTGGGCGCCCGCAAAAATTTTCAGGATACATAATAAAAAAAAATAAATGATTATTTTTGGAATATTGTAGGGGCGCTCATTGGGCGCCCGCAAAAATTTTCAGGATACATA